>DASRCD010000711.1:0-3962 GCA_035653315.1 Candidatus Angelobacter sp. | reverse complement strand
TGATGCTTGAGATGGGGCTCTGGTACTGGGCCGCTCTTGGTGCTTATCACCTGTTGATGCCAAAACTGGCCAGAAGCTGGGTTTTGGCCCTCGGCCGCGAGACGCTGCTGGCCTATGTGGGGCAAATGTTCATTTATCATGTCAGTTGGGCGCTCTGGGCGAAATACATCTCCAATCCTTATCTCTATTACGCCGCAAGCGTCATTGCATGCACTTGTCTTGTTCTGCTGGGGATTCAGGTTGCCACCAGGATTTCGTCCCGCAGCTCTCCTGCAGCCTTTGCCTACCGGCTCGCTTTTCATTAAATGCAATCCATGATTGCCGCCCCACAATCCAAACCTGCCCGTATCGGTTCCTCTGCCCATTCGAGCCAGGCAGATTCCAGTGATTGGAACCGCATTTCGCGCGAGGGCCTATCCTTGCTTGCCTTGTGCCTGTTACTGTGGGTCCTCTTCTACTCTTTATGGAGACTTTTTCCCGAAATGACCCCTGGCTCTCTTAGGGTTTATGATGCCAAATTGGCTGCTCTGAAAGAGCCCGGATTTTTAGCCACGCCGGCTCGCTGCAAGGTGCTGGTGGTTGGCTTGAGCTATACGATGGCCGGATTTGAACCAATACTCTTTGATGGACTAGGGTCAAATAAATGCAGTAGTTTCAACTTGGGCCTCCCGGTCACAATCTTTGGGCGCCGAATTTATCAGTTGGATCAGATCTTGGACATCGTTGAAAAAAGCGGGAACATCCCGACACATGTTCTGGTGACGTGGCGTGATCCCTATCCGCGAGTTGAAGGCCAAACTAAACATTCGATTTGGAATTGGATTACTCCGAAATGCGATTCTGCCCAGGTAATGCAGGCACTCTTCCCTTTCAAACAAATCGGCCGGGACGGACCAGTCTTTTTCGCCCGGGCATTTTCGCATGGAGGACCTGCTGTTTTTGGCCAAGCATGTGACAACGAGGTTTCCAAAATGCTGCATAATCGTGGATATTACTTTATGAAGTCGGACAGCATTTACGCAAATGATGAATTACCTCCCGACTTTTACGCTCGGGGGGACTCGCCCGACCAACCACTGGCCCGCGATGTAAAACTATGGGAGCAATTTGTGTCCGGTCTGAAAAAGCGGCCAAATGGGCCACGAATTCTGCTTGTGCCTAATTATTATCGCGAGAACAAATGCGCGCCCGCTCCTTCTAATGAACCCTTGCGCGATGCTCTTGGAAAGTACGGCGTCGAGGTAATTGGCCCGGACTACTGGAAATACCCCAATTATATGTTTTCCGATGCTGCCCATCTAAACCCAACCGGTGCCGATGTGTACACAAAGGAGCTGTGGAATCTCCTGAAAGACCGCCTTGGCAATTGATCCTTCGGCCATTGGCTCTGGCTTTTGGTGCTCTCCAAATTCTGCAAAATGCTATTCAATACGGTCGAGTTTGCGATTTTTCTGCCGCTGGTCTGTCTCGTCTTTTTCCTGCTGGCGCCGAAGCACAGAGTGATGTTTCTTTTGCTGGCCAGCTATTACTTTTATATGTATTGGCGATGGCAATATCTTCTCCTTCTACTGGCCCAAACCGAGCTGAATTTTCTTGCTGCCTTGGCAATCGCGCGTGATCAAACTCAAGTTCGAAAAAAATGCTTTTTGGCTTTTGCCCTCTTGGCGACATTGGGGATTTTGTTTTTTTTCAAATACTTCAACTTTGCAGCGGGGACCGCGGGCTCCGTTGCCTCTCTGCTTGGCTTGAGGCTGAGCATTCCAAAAATGGATTTCCTCCTGCCTGTAGGCATTTCCTTTCACACTTTTCAGACGTTGGGTTACACCATCGATGTTTACCGCGGGAAAATCCTGCCTGAAAAAAGCTTTGCCAAATTTGCCCTGTTTGTCTCCTTTTTTCCGCTGCTGGTGGCCGGCCCCATAGAAAGAGCTTCCAATCTGCTGCCGCAGTTCGACGCTCCAACACAAGTCAATTACGAAAACTGGGCTGTTGGCCTGCGGCTCATACTTTGGGGACTCATTAAGAAAATGGTCATTGCCGATCGGCTGAGCACGGCCGTGACAAATGTCTATGCCGATCCTCACGGCTTTCCCGGACCGCTATTGATGCTGGCCACTTTTCTCTTTGCCATTCAGATTTATTGTGATTTCTCGGGCTACTCCGATATCGCCATTGGTGCCGCACGCCTTCTTGGTTTTAAACTAATGACCAATTTCAAAATGCCCTATTTTTCCACGTCGCTCTCCGATTTCTGGGGTCGATGGCACATTTCGTTATCGACCTGGTTCCGCGATTATCTTTATTTTCCCCTCGGCGGTGGTCGGGTGAGGCTTGGTCATTGGATTTTCAATATCCTGGTCGTATTTTGCGTCAGCGGGCTTTGGCATGGAGCCAGTTGGACGTTCGTCGTTTGGGGCGCTATTCATGGAACTTGGCTAATCTTCGAACGTATTCTGACCAGACCCGCAGCGCGGTTTTTGGATCTGCTGCATTTAACGCCCCAATCCCCGCCTATTCGCCTGCTCCGATGGTTTTTGGTATTCGCCATCGTTATGTGTTCGTGGGTTTTCTTCAGAGCATCTTCGCTCGGACAGGCGGTTACCATCCTCTCCGGGTTTCTGAACTGGCGCATTCCAACTCTGCCTCAAACGCTGAATATGGGATTACCTGCTTTCGAACTATGCCTTTGTTTCTTGTGCATTGGGGTCCTTGCTTTTGTTGATGCAGCATTACTCTGGCAACCAGCGATCGCGCAGAGAGTCTGGGCAAGAAAGCCTGTTCGCTGGGCTGCTTATGTCGGCGGGTTCTATTCGCTCGTGTTCTTTGCCGTGGTTGGACATATAGAATTCATTTACTTCCAGTTCTGAGTTCAACTTGCTCCTGCAAGATGTCTTCTCCAGTCATAACCATCGAAAAGCTCGGAAAACTCTATCGCATACGCCACCAGCAACAGGGTGCTATGCGCTACAAGGCACTTCGTGATGTCCTGGCCGACACAACAAAGCGACTAGCTCGACACCTTTGGTCCACGCTTCGTCCCGGCCCGCACTCCGCGCTCCGCACTCCGCATTCGGAAGAATTTTGGGCTCTGAAGGATGTCAGCTTCGAAATCGCGCAAGGCGAAGTCATGGGGATTATCGGTCGCAACGGCGCTGGAAAGTCCACCTTGCTTAAAATCCTCAGCCGCATCACCGAGCCTACGAAAGGACGTGTGCGGATTCTCGGGCGCGTCGGCTCCTTGCTCGAAGTAGGCACCGGTTTCCACCCGGAGCTTACCGGACGCGAAAACATATTTTTGAACGGCGCTATCCTGGGGATGACCCGCTCTGAAATCAAGAACAGGTTTGATGAAATAGTGGCATTTTCAGGAGTTGAAAAATTCATCGACATACCCGTCAAGCGCTACAGCAGCGGCATGAACGTGCGCCTGGCGTTCGCTGTTGCCGCGCACCTCGAGCCAGAAATTCTGATTGTGGATGAGGTGCTGGCAGTCGGAGATGCTCAATTCCAAAGGAAGTGCATGGGGAAAATCAAGGCTGTGGCCAGTAATGAAGGAAGCACTGTTCTTTTCGTCAGTCACAACATGGGGGCTGTCCTTAGCTTATGTTCGACAAGCATACTCCTGAAAGCAGGGCGCGTTGAGGGCCAGGGAAAGCCCAGCGCTATTATAAACAGTTACCTGAAGAACAGGAGCCTGCGCAGCCAGCAAAGTTGGCGGGCTGACCGCCGTCCAGGAGATGAGATTGTTCGACTGGATGCTGTTCGGCTGAAGGATTGCGAGGGCGAAGTGACGGAGGAGGTTTATGCGGAGAGCGGGTTTTGGGTGGAGGTAGATTACGAGGTTTACATTCGCAGCGCTGTGCACGTGGGGTTTCGGCTCGCAACCGTCGATGGTATTGTTGTCATAAGCTCGACCGACGCCGATGGCTTCTCTGATGTTCGCTCCCACATGGCACCCGGGC
>DASRCD010000710.1:0-2697 GCA_035653315.1 Candidatus Angelobacter sp. | reverse complement strand
CCGACAAAGGTTTTACCCGTGAAGACACTCTGGTTTTCAGCCAGGGACCTCCGAGCCTGGAGTTCCATGCGGGGAACCATTGTTTTTCCCAAAAGGTGAATTTAGATGCGATAGCCCGCTATTTCTGGAAGTCAGGCGGCGAGGCGTTCCTTCCGCAGAAGCATTTTTCCATTCTGAATATTTGCGCCTTTCTTGCGCATGGTCCGGATGAAGAATTTCCAGCAACACGCAAGGCATATCAGCACACGCTGGCTGGATTTGGCCCAGACGATCTCTTCGCGCTTATGAGCTGGCTGAATGCGCATTTAGAAGAAATATCGGTTGCGCAAGCCCTGGCTCTGCTGCGACTTAACCATTGGGACATGACAGCATTTCTGCGGCTTTTTCCGGTGATGGCTCCGCAACTGCGCAACGTGGTTGCTGAACGCCTTGACTTGCGTGATGCTGTGCTGAATGTCTGGGCCAATCGCTTTCCGCTGACGCCAGAAGAAAATGCTCTTGCGTTTAACTGCGGCGTGGTTCTGCTGGAACTGCGTTTTTATGCCGAAGCGCTGGAAATGTTTAAAAGATCAGAGCAGCTTCTTGGGCGCTCTGCTCCCACCAGCTACAATCTTGGATTGTGCAACATGGGGCTGGGCCGCAAAGAAGACGCCCTTGCTGATATGCGCGAGGCTTGTAAGCAGGACGCCAACTTTGGTCCCGCGCAAAGTGCCTGCATGAAACTGGAGAACGATCAATCTCCCGCCTGAGCTTCTGCTACGCTAAAACTTCTGCTCACGCTAAAGAACAGATTGAAAGAGCACTTATGTGTGTGGCTCTGCTTGCTTTTGCACGAACGTGTTCTGCAAAAAACCTACTGCTTTGTATTTGCAGCAACGTTGCTCATACGCTGGCTCATCTTATGTTGTAACAAAGGCATTCGATGGGAGGCACAATGCGCAATCGCAATATCGCTCTACTTCTTCTGACAGGCCTGCTGCTCACTACCATTGCATGGGGACGGGAAGACCGCCTGGTGAATACCGGCACAGCTCCGGCCGCCGAAGGCAAAGTGATTACCGATAATGATCGTAATGGAAACACCGGCGTTGAAGTCCAGGTGAAGCATATGGCAACTCCGCAATCCCTCACGCCGCCCAAGCAGACATATCTGGTTTGGGTGCAGCCACGCGGAAAAGATCCGGAACTGCTGGGCGCTCTGCGCGTGAATGACGGACTGGAAGGCAGCTTGAAAGCCACCACAACGTACAAGGATTTTGACATACTGGTTACTGCTGAGGACAACATGAAACCAGAGATGCCGTCCAGCATGGTAATTCTGAAAGGCACGGTTGAACGGAAATAGTCGCATAGTATTCTCGGCGTGAATGCAGTGTAATTCCTGCGATCCATCCTGCGCTTGAAAGTTCTGCTCCTTCGCAAGTGAGCGGCCAATACAAAATCTGATACCATTGCCGCTCATGATCGTGAAGGAGCAGGAAAGCGCTTCCACGGGGCAGGCAAGCACATCAAATCGTGCTGCATGGTGGCCGCTGGCCGTTCTGGTTGCCATTAATATCCTGAATTTTTATGACCGCCAGGTTGCCGGCGCAGTGGTTGAACCTGTGCGCAGGGAATTCCATCTCACCGATACACAGATTGGCTGGTTGAATACGGCTTCCACCATTCTGTATGGCCTGGTTGGATTGCCGCTTGGACTTTTGGCCGATCGCATGAGCCGCAAAAAACTTCTTGCCGTGGGTATTGCGGTATGGGCCTTGTTTACCGCCGGCGCGCGATGGGTCAGCAGCTACTCCTTTCTCATGTTTACCAGGCTGGGCGTTGGCGTGGGTGAAGCCACAGCAGCCCCAACCGCCACAAGCTGGATTGGTGATCTCTTTCCCGCGGAACGTCGCGCTAAACCTTTGGCGCTTTTTATGGTCGGAGTGCCCGTAGGCGGAGCGCTTAGCTTTTTCTTTACCGGACCTATTGCGCAAAAGCTGGGATGGCGTGCTTCCCTGGTGGTAGCGGCAGCGCCTGCTTTGCTGCTGGTCCCTTTGCTGCTCATGCTGCGGGAACCGGTGCGCGGCGCCGCGGAAAAGCGCGTACCTGCAAAGACAGAAAATTCCGTGTGGCAGGTCCTGCGCGTGCCCACCTTCTGGTGGATCGTGCTTTCAGGCGCGCTGGTCAATTTCAATCTGTACTCCATTGGATTGTTCTTCCCGGCATTCTTTGGGCGCATTCATCACATGACCGTTGCGCGCGCGGGCGTAATGACAGGAATTGTTTATGCCGTAGGCGGCATTTGCGGCGGCTCACTGGCCGGCATCTGGGGTGACCGCATTGTGCAGCGCAGCCGCAGCGGACGCATGAAGATTGCGGCCATCGGCGCACTGGTGGCTGTTCCGCTTTCTTACTTTGGCATTCATCAGGGCTATGGATCCATTGCATTGGCGCTCCCGCTACTCACTGCGGCTTATGGCTTGCTCAATATGTATTACGGACTGGTCTATGCCTCAATTCAGGATATTGTTGCTCCCGCGCTGCGCGGCACCAGCATGGCCATTTATTTTCTGGTGATGTATCTTGGCGGCGCATCCTGGGGGACTTTGATCATCGGAAAACTGAGTGACCGTTTTGCTCTGCGTGCAGCCCATTTAGCAGGTCTGGATAAAATCAATGAAACTTTCAAAGCCATTGGTTTGCAGCAAGCCCTGC
>DASRCD010000709.1:0-7666 GCA_035653315.1 Candidatus Angelobacter sp. | reverse complement strand
CGGCAAACATGCAGCCCAGGGCGGCAGCGGCGTTGCCATCCACAATGATCTTGCCCTGGTTTTCATTCATGCGCTCCACCCAGAACGGGTCCTGTTTGGTGAAGGTGGCCAGCGCATAATCGTATCCGGCGCGGATGGCGGCGGTATTCAGTTCGGCGGCTTTCTTCTTTTTGGCAAAGTGCTTGGTCAGCGCCTTCTCTGATTCCTCACGCTCAATACCCAGTAGCGCGTCCACCACACCCACATAGATCATATTTTTGACTAGGCGGCGCAGCTTGGCTTCCGGACACACCGGTGTCACCAACTTGTCAAACGGCACGGGATAAAAAGTAATGTCCTGGCGAAGCCTAGAGAGATTCAGCGGCTCGTCATAAATACAGGCGGCTCCTGCGGGAAGGGACATCACGTCCTCCTGCGCCGTTTCAGCATTCATGGCAATCAGAAAATCAATTTCCTTTTTGCGCCCAATATACCCATGTTTGCTGGCGCGGATGGTGTACCACGTCGGCAGGCCGGCAATGTTCGAGGGGAACAGATTTTTGCCGGAAACCGGCACGCCCATCTGGAAGATGCTGCGCAGCAGCACCGTATTGGCGGACTGTGATCCCGAGCCGTTGACCGTGGCCACCTGTATGCTGAAGTCGTTGATCTTGCGGCCGGGTTGTGGCGTTAGCGCCGCTTTTTCCTGTACTCCGAGTTCTACTGTTGTTGCCATGAATCGTTTGAATGCCTTGGTTTGTGATTAGAGGGAACTTACCATTATAAAACAGCAGGGCCACATGGCACTTTATAGGATTTTCGTAAGACAATTCTGGATGCAAATAAAGCCGACGCCAGCTAGGAACCGCACGGCAGGGGCTATATGGCGTTATAGAATCGGGAAACTTTGATAACCTAGCTTGCGATGAGAATTGAAACTCGCGCCGTCCATGCCGGACGCAAGCCGGAACCCGGCACATGCGACGTAACTCCTGCCATCCATCTTTCCACCAGCTTTGAGAAAGCAGGCGATGGCGGCCTTCCCGGCGGCTTCCTTTATTCACGCAAAGACAATCCCAATCGTGCCGCGCTGGAAGAAGCTTTGGCCTCTCTGGAAGAAGGCGAGGCTGCGCTGTCATTTTCTTCCGGCAATGCCGCCACGTTTTCTCTGCTGCATGCGCTGGCTCCGGGCGACCATGTCATCCTGGGCGAAGACGTTTTTTATGGCACCGCCATTCTGCTGAAAAACCTGCTCTCCCAATGGAAGATTGAGCACACCCTGATCAACATGCAGGACCTTGCCGCCGTGCAGCGCGCGGTCAAGCCCACCACTCGTTTGATCTGGATAGAAACCCCATCCAACCCTCTTCTCAACATCACTGATATTCGCGCCATCGTTGCCATTGCACAAAAAGCCGGTTCGATTGTTGCCTGCGACAATACCTGGGCGACGCCTTTGTTGCAGCTTCCACTCAAGCTGGGCGCCGATGTTGTCATGCACTCTGTAACGAAATATCTTTCCGGACACACGGATGTGCTCAACGGCGCCCTCATCTTTAAAGATCGCGGGGCTCTTTTTGAAAAAGTGCAAAACATACAGCGCGAAGGTGGCGCAGTGCCTTCTCCGTTTGAATGCTGGCTGGCCCTGCGCGGCCTGCAGACTTTTCCGTACCGCGTGCGCGCCCAGTCCGATAGCGCCGGTAAGATTGCTGAATTTCTGGCTAGACAGCCTCAGATTGAAGCTGTTCATTATCCGGGGCTGGCCAGCCATCCAGGACACAAAATTGCTGCGGGTCAGATGTCCAGCGGCTTTGGTGGCATGCTCTCTATCCAGGTGAAAGGCAGCGCAAAGGAAGCTTTCAAACTGGTTGCCGGCTTAAATATCTTTACCCACGCCACCAGCCTGGGCGGCCCTCATAGCCTGATTGAACATCGGGCCTCAGTGGAGGGCGCAAATACCCGCAGCCCGGAAAATTTGCTGCGTCTCTCGATTGGCTTGGAACATGTGAATGATCTGATGGAAGATCTGGCAGAAGGATTGAAAAAGCTTTAGCCGCAGATTACGCAGATGGCCGCTGATCAAAACCTTGGGGCCGCGAATTTACGCGAATGAACACGAAATAAGAATGGATTTCTAGGATGCAACACTCAGATATTAATGAAACAAAGCATGTCTATTGATGACAATTGAGGTTATTGATTCGGCGTTATTCGCGTTCATTTGCAGCTAATTTATCTGCGCTTACCAGCGTAAATCTGCGGCAAAAATTAATCTCCAGCAGGGCCCAGCAATGGCTCTTGCTTCCGATGCGAGCCGCGACGCCAGTTCGCTACACGCAAGCGAATACGATCAAGATAAAGATAAATCACCGGGGTGGTGTACAACGTGAGCGCCTGGCTTACGATGAGTCCGCCCACAATCGCAATACCTAAAGGCCGCCGCAGCTCTGAGCCTGTACCGCCGCCAATGGCCAGCGGCAAGCCGCCGAGCAACGCCGCCATGGTGGTCATCATGATTGGGCGGAAGCGCAGCAGGCAGGCCTGGAAAATGGCTTCCTCTGGAGATTTACTTTCTTCTCGCGAAGCATGGACCGCAAAGTCGATCATCAAAATAGCGTTCTTTTTCACAATGCCGATCAAAAGAATGATTCCAATAATCGCAATCACGTTCAAGTCATTGCCGGTGAGCATGATGGCCAGAATTGCGCCGACGCCTGCTGAAGGCAGGGTGGAAAGAATCGTAATGGGATGAATCACGCTCTCATAGAGCATTCCCAGCACAATATAAACCGTGACCAGTGCAGCCAGAATCAACCACGGCTGGCTGCGAGCCGAATCTTTAAACGCAGCGGCAGTTCCCTGAAAGCTGCCTTGAACACTAGCAGGGACGCCAAGCTGGCGCATCGCATTTTCCACTACGGTAGCGGCATTGCCCAGCGGCACGCCCAATGCAAGATTAAAAGAGATTGTCACCGCCGGATAGAATCCCTGATGGTTCACCTGCAGCGCGGTATTGGAAGGAGCATAATGCACAAATGCCGAGAGCGGAACTTCCACGCCGGTTGAGGATTTCACGTATGTGCTTTGCAGCGCGTCCGTGCCATTCTGAAATTTGGGATCTACCTCCATCACCACGTGATACTGGTTTAACTGCTCATACATGGTGGAAACCTGCGCCTGGCCAAAGGAGGCATAGAGAGCAGCATCAATCTGCGCCGGAGTAATGCCCAGCCGTGAAGCCGTATCGCGATCAATGGTGACTTGCGCAGCCAGGCCTTTGTCTTGCTGGTCAGTATTCACATCCCGAAGTTCCGGCAATGTGCGCAGCTTGGCCAAAATTTGCGGCGCCCAGGTATTCAACTCCTCCAGGTCTTCAGATTGGATCGTGTACTGGAATTGTGCGTTGGAGAAGCGCCCGCCAATATTCAGGTCCTGCGTTGCGGTAAGAAACAGAGTTGCGCCCGGAATCACGGCCAGCTTGCCTCTGAGCCGGTTAATGATCTGGTCCGCTGTGATATTGCGATCAGCTTTGGTATCGCCGCGCTGACCATTGGGCTTTAATACAATAAACATGCGGCCACTATTTGAGCTTCCCTGGCCGCCGGAAAATCCTACCACGTTATTCACGGCAGGGTCTTTCATCACAATCTGCACATACCTCTGCATTTTGGTCTGCATTGCCGGGAAAGAAATGTCCTCAGCCGCGATGACAGATCCGCCAAGTCTTCCGGTATCCTGCTGCGGGAAAAAGCCCTTTGGCGCGATGATGTACAGATAAATGCTGAGACAGGCCGTGAGAATGGTAACAACAAGCGTGATGAACTGGTGCCGCAATACCCAGCCCAGGCTGCCTTTATACGCTTTTTGCATCCACTCAAAGCCTTTTTCGCTGATGCGGTAGATTCGCCCATGTTTTTTGTTCTCAGGACGCAAAAACTTGGCGCACAGCATGGGCGTGAGTGTGAGTGAAACAACCAGGGACACAGCAATGGCCGTGCTCAACACAACCGCAAATTCGCGGAAGAGCCGCCCTACCAATCCTTGCATGAGCAAAATGGGGATAAAAACGGCAACCAGCGATATGCTCATGGAAAGCACGGTAAAGCCGATCTCGCTGGCGCCCCTGAATGCCGCCTGCACTGGCGTAAGCCCCTGCTCCAGGTAACGTGTGATGTCTTCAATGACTACAATCGCATCATCCACCACAAAGCCGGTGGAGATGGCCAGAGCCATCAGCGACAGATTGTCCACGCTGTAGTCCAGCAGGTACATCACGCCAAACGTGCCGATTAATGAAAGCGGCACTGCCACGCTGGGAATTACCGTGGCCCGCAAATTGCGTAAAAAAAGGAAAACTACCAGCACTACCAGCACAATGGAAATCACCAGCGTAATTTGAATGTCCGCCACAGACGCGCGAATTGTAGTGGTGCGGTCCAGCGCGACATCCAGCTTGATGCCTGCTGGAACTGACGCCTGCAATTCCGGCAGCAACGCTTTTACCCGGTCCACGGCGTCAATAATATTGGCTCCAGGCTGGCGGAAAATAATCATCAGCACAGCCGGCTTTCCGTTGGCCACGCCCATATTGCGGATATCTTCCACTGAATCCACCACGGTAGCCACGTCCTGCAGACGCACCGTTCCCACGCCGTTGACGTTCCTGGCTACGATGATGTTTTTATAATCGTCAGCCTTGAAGATCTGGTCATTGTCGGTGACCTGCCAGGAAGTAAGAGAGCTGTCAATCGCCCCTTTGGGGCGGTTTGCATTGGCTGCATTCAGGGCAGACTGCACCTCTTCCACGCCTACGCCCAGCTTGTTCAGCAGCATGGGATTCAATTCCACCCGGACCGCCGGCCGCGCTCCTCCACCAACAAAGACCTGTCCAATTCCCGGCACCTGGGAAAGCTTCTGCGCCAGAATGGAATCCGCCACGTCATACATGCGCGGCTTGGTCACTGTGTCAGAGGTGAGCGAAACGATCATGATCGGCGCGTCAGCAGGGTTCACTTTGCGCCAATTCGGCCGCGTGGGCAGGTTCGCCGGCAACTGTCCCAGCGCGGCATTGATGGAGGCTTGCACGTCTCGCGCCGCAGCATCAATGTTGCGTGAAAGATCAAATTGCAGCGTGATGTTCGTGGAGCCGAGCTGGCTCGTAGAGGTCATTTGATTGACGCCTGCAATGCGTCCAAACTGCCGTTCCAGCGGAGTCGCCACGGAAGATGCCATTGTTTCCGGGCTGGCGCCGGGCAATCCAGCGCTCACGCTGATTACCGGATATTCCACCTGCGGAATCGGCGCCACGGGCAGCCGCGTATAGGCCAGAATTCCGGCCATTAACACTCCCACGGCCAGCAATGAAGTTGCCACCGGACGGCGGATAAATGGAGCAGAGATATTCATCGCTCAGTCCCATCTGGAGTTGCCATGCTGCTGCAATCCCGGCCCTGAGCTTGCCGAAGGGGAGGGAACCCTATCGTCTGAAATATCTCAAGGGTGAGATCCACTTGCTGTGGATCACCTTCCCCGTTGGTCTTCATCGTCATGTTCATACTATCTCTGCTATCGCGGTCCCTCCGCTTACAGCGTTCGGGACTTCGAAAGCGGCTCAGTCCGCGCTCACCGGTGTTTCTTCCGGCACAATCTCATTGCCTATCTGGAAGCGTGAAAGCTTTTGCGCCAGCTTGTCAAACCAGATATAGATCACAGGCGTGGTATAGAGCGTAAAAGCCTGGCTCAGCAACAAGCCGCCAATAATCGTGATGCCTAGCGGATGCCGCAACTCTGAGCCGGTGCCGGTCCCAAATGCCAGCGGTACAGCGCCCAGCAGCGCCGCCATGGTCGTCATCATGATAGGGCGGAAGCGCAGCAGGCTGGCCTGGAAAATTGCTTCTTCCGGCGGCTTGCCTTCTTTGCGCTCGGCTTCCAGCGCAAAGTCAATCATCATGATGGCGTTCTTTTTCACAATGCCAATCAGCAATATGATTCCTATCAGCGCCACCACCGTCAGGTCATTGCCGGTCAAAATCATTGCCAGAATCGCGCCCACGCCCGCCGATGGCAGCGTGGAAAGAATCGTCACTGGATGGATATAGCTTTCATACAAAACACCCAGCACAATATAGACAGTGACCAATGCCGCCAGAATCAGCCATGGTTCGGAGGCAAGTGAATTCTGGAATGCCGCCGCCGTTCCCTGGAAGCTGGCATGAATACTCTGTGGCATGCCGATATCCTGCTCGGCCTGCGCGATTACCTTTGTTGCTTTGCCCAGTGATTCTCCCGGCGCAAGATTGAATGAGATGGTTACCACCGGGAATTGCCCTTGGTGATTAATTGCCAGTGGCGCGGGCGAAGTAGTGAAATGGCTGAACGTTGAGAGCGGCACTTGCTGCCCGGTTACTGACTTCACATAAATATGCGTGAGGTCCGTGGGATCATTCTGGAATTGCTGGCCCACTTCCAGCACCACATGATACTGGTTGAGCTGAGTAAAGATGGTGGATACCTGGCGCTGACCGAACGCGTCGTAGAGCGTGTCGTCAATCGCCTGCGGCAGAATGCCAAAGCGCGCCGCCGTGTCGCGATCAATCACCAGATCGGCTTTTAGCCCGCCATTCTGCTGGTCGCTGGCCACGTCCCGCAACGCGGGTAATTCACGCAGCTTGGCCAGAATTTTTCCAGACCAGTCATTGAGTTCGTTGGCGTCAGTATCTTCCAGCGAATATTGATATTGCGTGCGGCTTACGCGGTCTTCCACCGTCAAATCCTGCACCGCCTGCATGTAAAGCGTGATGCCTTCAATTTTTGCCAGCTCTGGCTGCAAACGGCGAATGATCTCTGTCGCCGTGGAACTGCGGTCTTCGTGCGGTTTTAAATTGATCTGAATGCGGCCGCTGTTCTGCGTTGTGTTGGTGCCATCAATGCCGATAAAAGATGACAAACTGGCAACATCAGGATCTTTCAGGATCACCTGTGCCAGTTGCTGCTGCCGCGCAGACATGGACTCGAATGACACGTTTTCCGGCGCTTCTGAAATGCCCAGAATCACGCCTGTGTCCTGCACCGGGAAAAATCCTTTAGGCACAATGATGTAGAGGACCACCGTCAGCGCCAATGCCGCAATCGTGGCCATGATCGTAATGGCCTGGTGGCGCAGCACCCATCTCAGGGTCTCGCCATAGTAATGAATCACGCGTTCATAGGCGCGTTCTGAAGACTGGTAAAAGCGCCCGTGCTTTACCTTTTTAGGATCGCGCAGCAGGCGCGCCGCCATCATCGGCGTGAGCGAGAGTGAAACCAGCGCGGAAATCACAATCGTCACGGAGAGCGTCACGGCAAATTCGCGGAACAGCCGGCCCACGATATCGCCCATGAACAAAAGCGGAATCAGCACGGCAATCAAGGAAACCGTCAGCGAGATGATGGTAAAGCCGATCTGTCCGACGCCCATGAGCGCGGCTTCCAACGGCGGATGTCCCTCTTCCAGAAAACGATCAATGTTTTCGATCATGACGATGGCATCGTCCACCACAAATCCGGTGGAGATGGTGAGCGCCATCAGCGAGAGATTGTCCAGGCTATAGCCCAGCAGGTACATCACCGCAAAGGTGCCTACAAGAGAGAGTGGCACGGCCGCGCCCGGAATAATCGTCGCGCGCCAATTGCGCAGGAAAAGGAAAAT
>DASRCD010000708.1:0-2464 GCA_035653315.1 Candidatus Angelobacter sp. | reverse complement strand
TCTCCAAAATGGAAATCTTTGAAGTGCAGCCACCAGAGCTTGATCCTAAGGGTTCTGACCAGTACACGGTTTTCCATCCCGCTGAGGTGGAGCTGCTGGACGTAATGCAAAGCATCCTCACCAAGGTAAAGAGTATAGGTGCAGCGCGGATTGTCTTTGACTCCATGTCGGAAATCCGCATGCTGGCGCGCGATCCGCTTGGTTACCGGCGGCAGATTCTCTCACTCAAGCAGTTTTTTGTGGGCCGCAACAGTACCGTCCTGCTGCTGGATGACCGCACAGGCGACCGCACTGACACACAGTTGCAAAGCATCTGCCATGGCGCCATTCGCATGGAGGCAGTGCAGCGTGAGTATGGCCCGCAGCGCAGGCAGATTCAGGTGCTCAAGATGCGCGCCACCAGGTTCCGCGAAGGCCAGCATGATTATAAAATTGATGAAGGCGGCCTGAAGATTTACCCGCGCCTGATTTCAGCAGAACATCAACCTGAAAATGTTGATCGCAGTGCGCTGCCCAGCGGTCTTGTGGAACTCGACAGGTTATTTGGCGGCGGAGTCACCCGTGGCTCAACATCGTTATTTATGGGGCCGGCCGGGAGCGGTAAATCTACCATCGCCACTAAATTTCTGGAATCGGCGGCAGAGCGCGGAGAACGAGGGCTGATGTTTACCTCGGATGAAACCATTGAGTCTGTAATGATCCGTTGCCGTGGCCTGGGAATTCCGCTGGAAAATTATGTAAAGAACAAAACCATTGAAGTACAAAAACTTGATCCCGCAGAACTTTCTCCGGGAGAATTCATTACCCGCATCCGCATGGACGTGGAAAACAAAGGATGCCGCGTAGTCATTATTGACAGTCTGAATGGACTGCTGAATGCCATGGAAGGAAGTGCCATGCTGGTGCAACTCCATGAACTTTTCTCTTATCTCAGTCATATGGGCGTGACCACTTTCATGATCATGGCGCAGTTTGGGGTTCTGGGAGCACAGATGGGATCGCCGATTGACGTTTCCTACCTGGCGGATAACGTTCTTCTGTTCCGCTATTTTGAATCGCGCGGAGCAGTCAAACAAGCCCTCTCCGTGGTAAAGCGCCGCAGCGGCCCGCATGAACGCAGCATACGCGAACTGCGGCTGATGCCCAACCAGATTGAAATCGGCGGGTCTCTGGAAAGCTTTGAGGGAATACTGACCGGCGTGCCAAAATTCATTGGCGACGGCAAACTGCTTTCCTAATGCCGGAAGATATTAACCTTCGAGTGCTGGTGCTCGCCACCTTTGGGCGGGACAGCGAGTTATTGCAATCCTTTTTAAAAAGAAATGGATTCTCTTGCCATGTCGTTCAGGATACGGAAGAGCTTCTGAATGAAATGAGTCGTGGCGCCGCTCTGGCAATCGTCACGCAGGAATCATTCACCGGATCGCTGGAAAGCGAAGTAAAACGCCTGGAATTACAGCCGACGTGGTCTGATTTTCCTTTAATCGTTCTTACCGCACCGGGCGGAAGCAGTGTGACTTCGCCTTCTAATGCGGCTTTGCTGCGCAGTCTTGGCAACGTTACTCTGGTGGAACGCCCAATTCGGGTGGAAAGCCTGCTGAGCGCCGTAGAAAGCGCCATGCGCGCGCGTATGCGGCAGTATGAAGTCCGTGATTTCATGCGCCGCCAGGCCGACTCTGAAGAAGCGTTGCGCAGAACGGAGAAGCTGGCCGTGGCTGGCCGATTGGCCGCAAGCATTGCGCACGAGATCAATAATCCTCTTACCGCGGTCACCAACCTTCTGTTTCTGGTAAGAGGCTCCCGTGATCTGAAAGAAGCGCAGCACTATGCCGGATTGGCGGAAGATGAGCTGCGCCGGGTCACCGAGATCGCCAACCACACATTGCGTTTTCACCGTTCCTCTCGCGGACCGGAACAGGTTGCCGTGCGGCAGTTGCTGGATTCAGCCATTGTGTTGTTCAGGGCAAAGCTGAGAAACCAGAGTATCCAGGTAAAGGTTGAATGTGAGGAAGTTTGCCAGATTGTCTGTGCGCTGGGAGAGATCAGGCAGGTGCTGGTGAACTTGATTGCCAATGCCATTGACGCCATGCCACAGGAAGGCAGTCTTCTGGTGCGCGGCTCCAGCGCATGCCATCCCATTACCAAGGTGGCAGGGATAAAAATTTCTGTAGTGGATCACGGTGAAGGCATTTCTGCCCGGGTCATGCATAAGCTCTTTGAGCCGTTTTTTACCACTAAAGGCAATATCGGTACCGGGCTGGGCCTATGGCTCACCAAGGACATTATTGAACGCCATAAAGGTTACATACGCGTTCGCAATCATCGCCGTCCTCACGGCGCAATCTTCAGTTTTTGGATTCCAAGCCAACTGGAAAAAGCAAATCCCCCGCTTTATAGTTGAATCATATAGGACATCTGTTCTGTCCGGCATCAACTCACGCCGGCAAGCAGGGAATCCACCTTG
>DASRCD010000707.1:0-3542 GCA_035653315.1 Candidatus Angelobacter sp. | reverse complement strand
TCCCGTCCAAGTCCCCAGATTCATTGTATTTATCTGCGAGAAAAGCTACGGGCGAGGAGTGTGCATTGCAAGCAAAGCGTGGCAAAACAGCAGTGATTGTTGGCGCCCAGTGGGGCGATGAAGGCAAGGGAAAAATTGTGGACGTGCTCTCGCACAATTTTTCCATTGTGGCGCGGTATGCCGGCGGCCATAACGCGGGGCATACGGTGATCATCAAGGGCAAAAAATTTGTGTTGCAGCTTGTGCCGTGCGGCGTGCTGCGCAAGGGGTGCCGTTCCGTTATCGGCAACGGCGTGGTACTTGATCCCCTGGCCTTTTTGAAAGAAGTAAAAATGCTACGCGACGCCGGCGTGCAGGTGGATGGCAACCTTTTTGTTTCCAATCGAGCGCACGTGATCCTGCCCTACCATCGCATGATTGAAATGGGCGCGGAGAACGCGCCGGGACGCGTGAAGATTGGCACAACATCGCGCGGCATTGGTCCTGCCTATGAAGACAAGATGGGCCGCCGCGGGTTGCGCGTGGCCGACCTGCTGGATTCCACGCTGCTCAAGACGACCATTGAGAACGCATGCCGCGAGAAAAACATGATCGCGCATACGCTGTTCAACTCTGATCCGCTTGATCCTGACAGCATGTATGCGGAATACGCGAAAGCAGCGGAGCAGATTGCTCCCTTTGTGACGGACACATGCCTGCTGCTCAATAAGGCGCTGGCGGAAGGCGAGTCTGTAATGTTTGAGGGCGCGCAGGCCACCATGCTGGACATTGATCACGGCACGTATCCATTTGTTACGTCTTCAAGCTGCACAGCAGGCGGCGCGGTTACGGGAACCGGCGTTCCACCCAATGCCATCCAGACGGTGATCGGCATTACCAAGGCATATTGCACGCGCGTTGGCGGCGGCCCATTCCCTAGCGAAGTGGAAGGCGCGGTGGCTGACCAGCTTCGCGCGCGCGGCAATGAATATGGCGCTGTCACGGGACGCCCACGGCGCTGCGGATGGATTGACCTGCCGCTGCTTCGCTATGCGCAGATGATCAACGGCGTGAACTGGTGGGTGGTCACCAAAATGGATGTGCTGGATGAACTGGACGAAATTCCGGTTTGCGTCGGCTACAAGATCAAGGGCAAAAAGTTTGACTCCATTCCCGCGCTGGCTACTGGCTTTGAGCAGGTGGAATGTATTTTCGAAAAGATGCCGGGCTGGAAGAAGTCAACGGAAGGTGTTGCGAGCTTTGATGAACTGCCAAAGAAGGCGCAGGAATATCTGCGCTTTCTGGAGCGCGAGAGCGGGGCAAAAATCGGCATGGTTTCCACCGGGCCAGACCGCGATCAGACGATGCTGCTGCCGGAGTTTGAGGCCGAGATCATTGACGCTCCAGAGAAAAAGACCAGTACCCAGAAAGGGGCCAGGGCAAAATGATTGTTTTAAAGGTTGATATGGTGGTGAAGCCCGGTACGGAAGAGAAATGCCGCGAGTATATACGCATCCTGCATGAGCATTCACGCAAGGAGCCGGGATGCCTGCAGTATATTGGGCACCAATCCACGGAAGATCCGCGCAAATTCCTTTTTTACGAGCAATATAAAGACGAGGCGGCCCTGCAGGCGCACCGTGATTCCGCTCACTTTAAGCAGTATGTGATCGGCGGACTGGATTCCATCATGGAACATCGCAGCCGCGATTTATACACGGTGGTGGAATAATTTCCATTCGCGCACAATCATTGCCACTCAATGATTGAAGATGGCGATTCGCTGCATTCTTTAGTCCTTGCGCTCTAAGGACAGAGTGCTTTGTTTGTCAACTGGTAACCTAAAAAAATCCAGAGCTGCACAACTCTTTTGCCACTTAAGGGTTCCTACCTAGTAGAGAAAAGCAGCCATGAAGTGCGAAATATGCAAAACGATTGAGAAGTTGGGGCTCGATGCATCCGCACACGATCTCTGGTTCTGTGTTGACGCAAAAGGCGGGAAAGCAACCTCGCATCAGGCAAGTCCATACCTGGAAAAGTTTCGCCGCGAGTTGTGCGCTTTTCTCATTTTGCGGTGGCGGCATCGCAAACAATGGATGCTGGCGCACCAGCGGCGTCTGGTTACACTGGGATTGTAAGCCGCGCAAGCGGCATAGGGATGCTCGAATCTGGGGGACAGCGCATCCGCTCTCCTTTCTGTCCCTCGCGGGCTTAAATCACGAAAAAATCCCTTCAATTCTCGAACCGCACATGCTGCTTCCGCTTATTGGCAGTTGAATCCTGTAAAATATCTGCATGCCAAGAATCGTGAAATGCGCCAAACTCGGACGCGAACTCCCCGGGCTGGATGAACGGCCTTTCGATACCGAATTAGGACAAAAGATTTATGAACATGTGAGCGCTGAAGCGTGGCGCATGTGGGCGGAACACTCCAAGATGCTGCTGAATGAATACCGGCTTCAGCCTTGGAAGCCCGAAGCCCAGCAGTTCCTGGTGGAGCAGATGGAGCAATACTTCTTTGGCTCCGGCTCACAATTGCCGAAAGAATTTGTACCACCGCCTAAATAGAAAGCCTCAGACATCTGCTTTCAGCGCTCAGTCCCGACTCTCTCGAGTGGTCAGCTATCTTTTCGATAGAGCAGGTCGCGGATGGCCTGCCGTCTGGCCGAATTCATTTCACTCGTACTTTTGCGTTCATCGGCATCCATGCGGCCCTTGGTTGCGGAATCATCGGATTCTTTTGTGCTGCATTCAGGACAGTGATTGGCGAAACCGGGCTTACCGGGTTTTAATTCAAACTCTTCAGAGCAGATGGCGCAAACTTTAATGGGATAAGCCATGATGAGTTCATGATAAAACGAGATTGATGTCCGGGAAAATAGGCCTTGCATAACTGAAGCTTGGCGTAAAAGGAACTTTGTACGTAGCCACATGAGATTAACAGCGCCGATTTCAAAAATATGAGCGGATTTGAATGCTATAATTTGCGGAGACAATCGCTGTTCTTAACCCCAACTTCAAGCAGCGTTTTTGCTTCTTTTCATCGTCGGGACGTGGCTCAGCCTGGTAGAGCACTCGCTTGGGGTGCGAGGGGTCGGCAGTTCAAATCTGCCCGTCCCGACCAATTCACTCCTTGAACTCTAAAGTTGAGAAGCAAAAATATAGGCATCAGGAATGCTGGTAAAATTTAGCGACGCGAGCCCGTAGCTCAGTTGGACAGAGCATCTGCCTTCTAAGCAGAGGGTCGCAGGTTCGATTCCTGCCGGGCTCGCCAAAATTGCGGAAAGCATTGATTGAAAGGCACATAGGAGTCTCCCTATGTTCTCCTTTTTGTCCAACCTCTCAGCTTTGCCTAATCTCTCAGCCTAAAGCTCCGCAGTTCCCCCTCCACTCGTACGCCATCAGAGGCACCACCCGCCCACTCCTGCATGCCCGATTACTCACCCACTTCAATCTTCTTGCTCAACATTTCTCTTCGCACTATGCAATTATCACTCCCTTCATCTTTGCAAACCTACCCTTAATACCCCTTTCGGACTGCATCCTCCCACACCGCATTCCCT
>DASRCD010000706.1:0-10059 GCA_035653315.1 Candidatus Angelobacter sp. | reverse complement strand
AAGGCCATGGGATGGGACAGGTTAACTAACGGTGAATTGCTGAAAGCAGCGGAGCAGGCCGGCTTTGACGTCCTGCTTACAACTGACAAGAACCTTCAATACCAGCAGAATCTCAACCAACGCAGAATTGCGATTGTAGTGCTGGGAAAGAGCCGATGAAAGCTTATCCGGCCAGTGATTCCAGATATTGTTGCGGCCGTGAACAAATCCCAGCCTGGAACCTATATAGGAGTGGAGATTCCAGGGTGAGTTTAACGCAAAAGTGGCGGAAGATTTCGCGCACCGTGGATGATACGAATAATTTGCAGCGGCTTTGTTGCCGGATCATAGACGATCAAGTAATTCGGGTAAGACGGCAAGAACCAGAAACGCAGAGGTAGTTCTGTTAAATCTGTTCGTACCCGGCCTATAAAAGGTGTTTGTGCGATGAAAGCGCAAGCGCGATAGATTGCATCCTCAACGGCATCGGCCGCCTCACGGTTATCACGAGCAATATAGCTCCAGATTTCGAATAGGTCATCAACAGCTAGAGACGTGAGCTGATAAGCAGTCATTCTCTGCGCTTATTTTCCCGCCATGCGCGTTTTCTATTTTCGAGAGCAGTCTTGACCTGATCGGAGTCGACCAGTTCTCCGCGTTGAGCAGCAGCATATCCAGCATCAATCTTTAAAGAAATTTCAGTGCGGTTATCCATCAACCATTCTTCCCGTTCATGAAGCATGCGAACAGCACACTCTACATATTCATCCACGCTTTTAAAGTGTCCGCGCAAAATGTCCTGCCGGATGAGTTCTTCTATATCAGGTCGAAGATGGATTGCCATATGCGCTAGTTTATAACAGCTTACTCAGCTACGAAATCTGCTTTACCAAGGACCATATGTGCAGTTATGATTCATTGCCCTGGCGGGACGCCAGATTTTCCAACTGCCTTCGCCAATCCAGTTCCTCCACAAATGAAGCGGATTGCCGCCAGCCGGGCTTAACCTTGACGAATAATTCCAGAAAAACTTTTTTGTTCAACCGCCGTTCCAATTCCAGGCGCGCGGAGGTGCCCATCTGCTTAAGCTTTTCTCCGCCTTTGCCAATGAGAATGGCTTTTTGGCCGTCGCGCTCACAGTAGATTGCGGCGGCAATGCGCGTAAGTTTGGGCAGCTCTTCATAGCGCTCAATGATTACAGCGGTGGCGTAAGGAACTTCCTTGCCGGTCTTGAGCAGAACTTTTTCGCGGATGATTTCCGAGGCAAGAAAACGTTCAGGCTGGTCCGTGAGCTGGTCTTCAGGAAAATACGGCGGGCTTTTGGGCAAAGCAGAGACTACTTTGTCGATGAGCGTATCCAGGCCGTCGCCTTTCATCGCGGAGATGGGAATCACTTCCTGAAATGCGTGCAGCTTGCTGTAATGCTCAATGATTGGGAGCAGCTTTTCCTTGTGAAGCCTGTCCACTTTATTGAGCAGAAGAAAAACCGGAGCACCCGAGCGCTTGACGAGATCAAGCACCTGCTCATCGGCAGGGCCGAATCTTTCAGTGGCATCCACCAGCAGGAGAATGAGGTCGCGGCTTTCAAGCGCGGCATGGATTTCCTGCATCATTTTGCGGTTAAGACGGCTATCCGGCTTGTGCACACCGGGCGTGTCAATGAACACGACCTGCCCCGCGGGACGGCCACGGCGCGCTTTTACGTTAAGAATTCCCTGGATGTTCATCCGGGTGGTCTGCGGTTTTTCCGTGACGATGGCGATCTTTTCACCGACGAGCGCATTCAGCAGCGTGCTTTTGCCGGCATTGGGGCGGCCGATGATAGAGACGAACCCTGCGTGGCGCGCCATTATGCCTGCACCTGATCTGGCTTGCGGTCCATGTCCGCCGGTATGCGGCTCACTCGGACTTTTTCTATCTTGCGGTCAGTAGATTCCAGCACTTCAAAGCGCAAGCCTTCCTCCTCGATGATTTCTCCGGGCAGCGGGATTCGCCCGGCAATGGAGCTAACCAATCCGCCAACTGTAGCCGTGTCATGGCCGTCAAGCCGCATATCAAAAAGGTCCTGCAGGCGGCCTACATCCACTGTGCCTTGCATGACATAAGCATTGCCGCTTTCATGGATAATGTCCTGCGCTTCTTCATGCTCATCGCGAATTTCGCCGACAATTTCTTCCACCAGATCTTCCAGCGTAACCAGCCCGGCAACGGAGCCGTATTCATCAATCACAATGGCCATGTGGATGTTGTCTTTCTGCATTTCACGCAAGAGTTGTGAGGTCATCTTGGTTTCAGGAATAAAGAGCACGGGCCGCACCAGCTTGGCCACGGTGGTTTTGGCCGCTTCATTGTCTGGGAACTGGATGAGATCATGCGCCAGGACCATGCCTGTGATGTTGTCAATGCTTGTGGAATAGACAGGAACGCGGGAATGCGGCTTCTCGCGAAGCATGGCGGTGAAGGTCTCAATGCTGGTGGTGGAAGGAACGGCAAAAATATTGGGACGCGGCGTCATCACCTCACGCACGGTTTTATCACCGAACTCAACCACGGATTGGATGAGCTGGCGGTCGCTTTCCTGCAGAATGCCTTCTTCTTCGGCGGCTTCAATCAGCGCGTCCACGGCCTCAGAAGGATGTTCCGGCTCTTCCGGTTCATGCGGCTCTGCAAGCGCGGCAACGGAAAGCCCAAAGCCAAGAATAATGGTGATGGGCAGCATGAGATAGATCAGGGTACGAAGCAGAGGAATGAATGTTACCAGCCATTCCCCACGCGTTCGCGTAAAAAGAACATAGGGAAGCAGGCGATTACAGACAATGATGACGAGGATAATCCCAATGATGGCCTGGATTGTTTCCGGCCACGTCCAATGCGGATCACGAAATACGAGATAGCCGATGATGAAAGCAACGGCGGCGGTGAACAACTGCGTGAGTACAGCGACGGCCAGGCTGGCACGACGGCTAGTCTTGAGCAGCGGCGGCTCAACCAGGCGCTCAAAGGCCTCAATATTTTCCTGAAATTCGCGGCTCAGGAATTTTCCGCTCTCGGTATAGAGACGGTCAACATACGACACAAGCACAAGCAATCCGCAAAGGACCAGAACAACAATGTAGACGGCAAACAGGCTCATCGCCGGCTCCTGGACTTCCGCCGGGCCGTTTTGCCGGAAGGCGCGGATTCAGTGCGATCGATGAGAGAGGCAGGCAGTTTCAGCCGCATGCGCAAGCGGGCTTCTGCGGTAGCCATACGGCCATTGTCAGATTCATGGTCATATCCCGCCAGATGCAGCATGCCGTGCAGTACGAGGATCTTTAATTCATCCGCCGGAGGGTGGCCATAGCGAATGGCATTTTCGCCGGCAATATCGGCGGAGATGGCGATATCCCCACCTTCCGGGCGCGGGAAGGAAAGCACGTCTGTTGGCTTATTTTTGCGGCGAAAACGGCGGTTCAGCTCCTTGATGCGTTGATTATCGCTGATAAGCACGTCCACCTCGCCCGCCACTTTGGCCAGCTTCTGTGCCAGACGGACAAAACGCTGCATCTCTGCCCGATTCACGCCGCTTACCGTACTTTCAAAAATGACCATGTGTTCGTAAAACAAATCGGGAGGGCCATGACTGCCCTCCCGCAAGGATTCTACTAAATTTATTGCTGCAAAGGAGGTTCATGCGGCTCATGCTCCTCACGCGGCAGTTCCAGTTGCATCTGCTGGTTGCGCGACCGCTCATCATAGGCGCGCACAATGCGCTGCACCAGATGATGGCGAACCACATCTTCTTCAGTGAACATATTGAAGAAAATCCCCTCCACCGGCTTGAGTACCTCCATGGCTTCCAGCAAGCCGCTGCGGCGGGCGTTGGGCAGATCGATTTGTGTAATGTCGCCGGTAATCACCATCTTGGCGTTAAAGCCCATGCGGGTCACAAACATTTTCATCTGTTCCGGCGTTGTGTTCTGGGCTTCATCCAGAATGATGAAGGAATCGTTGAGCGTTCGGCCACGCATAAAAGCGATGGGCGCAATCTCAATCACGTTTTTCTCAAGAAAACGGTCTACGCGCTCCTGGTCCATGAGATCGTAGAGCGCGTCATAAAGAGGACGAAGATAGGGATCCACTTTCTCCTGCAGCGTTCCCGGCAAAAAGCCAAGGCGCTCACCGGCTTCCACGGCGGGACGCGCAAGAATAATGCGGTTCACTTTTTTAGCATTCAGCGCGGAAACCGCCATGGCCACCGCGAGATAGGTCTTGCCGGTGCCCGCAGGGCCGATGCCAAAAACCATGTCATATTTTTCAATGGCATCCAGATAGCGGCGCTGGTTCATGCTCTTGGGCTGGACCTGGCGCTTGCCAAATGAGCGCTGCTTGCCTGCTTCAGCAAGGCCGCGAAGCGTGGCCGTGCCATCGGCAACAACAACGCGCAGCATGGAGCTTAGATCAGAGTCTGAAAATTCATGGCCAGTGCGGTTGAGATGCTCAAAGTCAGTAAAGACCTGTTCAGCGCGAGCCACGTCCCGGGCGGCGCCCTCAATCTGCACCGAGTCAGATTTCAGGTCAATAGCAATGTTCATTCCGCTTTCCATCGCGTGCAGGTTCTCATCGCGTATGCCAAAAAGCTTTTGGATATTTGGGACGATTTCAATATTTTTTTTCATTCAGTTTTGCCGGTACTCCTTGAAACAGGTTATGAACTGTAGGCAGATGGACTGATGCGTCTTACAACGCAGAACACAGGATTGCTTTATACATGGAAACGCCGGGTAGATAGGGCCACCGGAACGCGGAGGTATTACCATTGGCCTGAGAGTACCCCCGTTATGAAGCCAAGTCAACAAAGTTTAAGCAGCTTTCATAGCACATTCACATTAGATGCGGAAAGCAGCAAGCAGGCTGCGGAATTGCTATCCGGACGTAGGGAGATGGCAGGCTGAGGCATACGATCAATCCAGGTAGAGGTGACTGCATCATCTACTTATTTCTATAGATTTAGCTGGCATGAGATTTACCGGAATGGGAACTATACCCTCAAAGCTTTGATATTACGGACATTGCCTTTGTCCCCCGGCAGCATTGACCAAAGCAGCTAAATGCAAGTAAAATAGGGTCTTCGGTTATCCCTCCGAAAATTTCTGAAGGACTCGATCAAAGCACAATGGCAAATCATTTTTCAGCGTTGAAGCGCGCGCGCCAAACCACAAAACGTACGGAGAACAATCGCTCCAACACCTCACAACTCCGCACTGCGTTGCGCAAGCTGCGCCAGACGCTCCAGACCGGCGATTCCAAGCAGTCCAAAGAGGCTTTCAGCAGCACCGTCTCGATGATCGATAAGGCGGCGAAAAAGGGTGTGATCCACAAGAACACCGCTGCCCGCTACAAGTCCAGGTTGAGTGCCCGCGTGGCTGCGGTAAAGTAGCCCTCTCGCCCCTCAAGCAAGATACAGCGACCCGCCGGCATGGCGGGTTTTGCTTTTTGGCTTGATATTTCCGGCTGGCACATAGGCTGACGAATGGGTAGTGCACAGGTTTTAGGAAACGCAAGGTCCCTCACCCCTATTCGCGCGCTGAAGAAAACGCGCGCTCATTAACGGGGATTCGGGATGACGATCGAATTATTCCCAAGCTGTACCACTACTGACGAACGCTGACCTCGCTTTCTGGCCGCTGTTCATTTAGTCTTTCCTGTTTTCTATCGCCGAACGAGGGGAATTGTATGTCCATACGCCTGCTTCGCTTTGTTGTTACTTTTTTCCTGATGGCTGTGCTCCAAGACGGCCATGCGCAGACCAGCGCGCCGGCAAAGCAGTCCGCGCAATCTTCACCATCTATGATCGAGGTGCTGCGGGAGATAGTGGAAACACCGGCTGTAACCGGGTATGAGCAAAGCGTGAGCAAGATGATTGCGGCACGAGTAAAGGCGTTGCCGCAGCATTATGAAGTGAAGATCGACAACCTGAGTAACGTTCTTGTTACCGTGGGTTCGGGTTCACCCAATCGGCTGATAGTTGCGCCTATTGATGAACCGGGTTTTGTGGTGAGCGGCATTACTCCGGATGGATACCTGACGTTGCAGCGGCTACCGCAAGGCGGAAATCTGCCGCTCTTTAATGAGCTTTATGCAGCACAGCCGGTGAAACTGCAAACGCCGAAGGGCGAGTGGATCAACGGCGCGATAGCAGGAGTTTCCATCCATTTGCAGCCGCAGCGCCAGCACCCGCCGAGCATGGCGGACCTGGACAATATGTATGTTGACGTGGGCGCAACTTCAGCCGAGCAGGCGCGCACAGGCGGCGCCGACGTGCTCAGTCCGCTGGCCATTGAGCGCAAATTGTATGCCCTGAATTCAGGCAAGCAGTATGCCTCACCCGCGATTGGCGACCGCTTTGGCGCAGCCGCGCTGCTGGAAATTTTGCGGACGATGGATCTGGCGAAACTCAAGGGCAAGCTGACCGTGGCGTTTGTTACGCAGCAATGGCTTGGCGCTCGCGGATTGCAGAAAGTGCTTTATCAGTTGAATCCGGAAGAATTGATTTATGTGGGACGGCTACAGCGCGCTCCAGCTCCACCACCCGCTGCCGTAAGCACGCAGGCCCAACAGCGTGAAACACCCGGATTCAAGCAGTCTACAGGCAGTGGAGTTTTAATTGCCACAGAAAAGCCCGAAGGAGAACTCACAGGCCTTGCGGGGGAGTTGAAAGGTATAGCTGACCAGAACAAAATCTCAATGGCCAGCGATTTTTCAGGGCCGCTTCTTCCACGCGGCGGATACATGGCCCAGGCAAAACTTCCCGAACGCACTGTGCATCTTTCCATTGCCACAGAGTGGCCCTCAACGCCGGCGGAACTGATTGATGCCGGCGACCTGAATTCGCTGGTCACATTGTTGGAAGACTATCTGGCAGGTTCGGCACAGAAGCCCGTTGTCTCAACAGCCAATCCTACCGGGCCTGCTGCGCCTGCCCGCCCAACCACAGCGCCATCCGTGGAGACGATCCTCAAACAACTGATTGAAACTTATGGTGTGAGCGGCGGCCATGAGCAGAACATGCGTGAAGCTGTTTCCGCGCTGCTGCCTGCATGGGCCAAGCCGGTAACGGATGATGCCGGCAACCTGATTTTGCATTGGGCGGGAAGTGCCGCGAATAAAGCGCCACGGATTGCCGTGGTGGCGCACATGGATGAGATCGGGTACGAAGTCCATGCCGTTCTGCCTGATGGAAGGCTTGAACTGGAAACCAAAGGCGGCGGCGTGTTGGCATATTTTCTGGGACACGCGGCTCTGGTCCACTCCGGCAATGGAGATCATCCGGGCGTACTGGAACTGCCGGAAGGATGGGAGAAGCCGGGATTTGAATGGCCGCGCGGACCGCGCATGATGTTCCACATGGATATTGGCGCGCACAATCCTGAGGAAGTAGTTGCCATAGGCATCAAGACCGGTGATTTCGTGACGATTCCCAAGCAGTATCACAAGCTTATGGGACGCCGCGCTTCAGCGCGCGCCTTTGATGATCGCGTGGGATGTACGGCACTGGTGGCCGCAACCTGGGCTCTTGGACAAAATTTGAAAGGGCGCGACATAACATTCATCTGGTCCACCAGTGAAGAGCTTGGGCTGGAAGGCGCGGCGGCAGCGGCCAAGCACATGGCTGCCGATGGCAAGACGCCGGACTATGTTTTTGCCGTGGATACTTTTGTGAGCGCGGATTCGCCGTTGGAATCCAAGCGCTTTGGCGATGCAATTCTGGGGCAGGGATTTGTGGTGCGCGCCGCCGATAACTCCAATATTGTTCCGCGTGATCTGGCTGCGCGAGTTGTTTCCATGGCCCGTGCGGGCGCGATTCCCGCGCAGTATGGCGTGACCGGCGGCGGCAATGACGGCGCGGCATTTCTTTTATATGGAGCAACAGACGTGGCCATGGGCTGGCCATTGCGTTATTCACACTCGCCCGGTGAGGTGGTGGACGTGCGCGACGTAGAAGCGTTGGCAAAGATTCTTACGGCCATCGCACAGGGCTGGTAAAAGGCGCAAAGCTTATACCGACAACTGGATATGAGTAGCTTTGCCGAAGCTTATTCGTGCCGCAAAGCAACGTTCGGGTCTACGCGCATAGCCCGATGTGCAGGCACATAGCACGCCGCCAGGGCAACTACCGCCATAACTACCGCAACACTGATAAACGTGATTGGATCCCGGGTCGTCACCCCGAACAGCAGGCTTTCCATTAGACGGGTACAAGCCAGCGTTGCGGCAATACCGAGCACAAGACCGACGGCGATTAACTTGGAGCCGTGCGCCATCACCAGGCGCAGAACGTCACTATGCTTGGCACCAAGCGCCATGCGAATGCCAATTTCGCGCGTGCGTTGGGTCACCAAATAGGCCAGCACGCTATAGAGGCCAATAGCTGCCAGCAGCAGGGCGAGGGCTGCAAAGGATCCGAGAAGGTAAGTCTGGATGCTGGTGCTTTGCGTGATCTCATCAATGACTTGCTCCATGGTGCGGACCTGGAATGGGGCCAGAGAATTGTCCATGGCGTTTAGATTGCTGCGTAAAGCGCTTACAACGCTGGAAGGCGCCCCGGACGTTTTAGCGATTACTATGCCGTTACAAAAAGGCGCATTCAGGCTCACTGTGACAGGGAGGTAAGCAGTAGGAAAGGGCCTGGATTGAATGCCGAAGACGCTTGCGTTGCCGACTATCCCGATCACGCGAACAGGCAATCCTCCATTTATTTTAAATATTTTTCCTATCGCGTTCTGGCTGGGCCAGAAGGTTTCCGCCATAGCGCGATTGATGATGGCTCCAAAATGAAGTCCCGCCGGGACTGTTTTTGCGTCCGGATGTTTCTCAAAAAAATCATCCAGTTGAAGGTTGGTATCGTAGGCCTGGTCCATGTCAACAGGGGAAAAAGTTGCCCCATGCAGGAACGGAATACCAAAGGTACGGAAATAATCCGGCGTGATGTAGTTGTACTCCACCAATTGATTGAGATGTGCCGGATCGGTGTCGCCATCCACAATGATGTAGCCGTTACTCCCGCCTTCCAATGGCAACTCTGTGGCAATGGCCGCAGATTGAACACTTGGAATGTGCTGGATCCGCTCAAGGTAAGCATCCAGGAAATTGCGCCGGGAGACCGGGGTCTCATATTTCGGTTTGGGAAGCAGCACCGACATGGTCATGACCCGTTGCGGCTGTATGCCAATATCGGCAGAGCGCATTTTTTCAAAGCTGCGCAGCAGCAGCCCGGCGCAGGCCAGCAACGCCAGGGAAACGGCAATCTCTCCCACAACAAGACTGTCGCGGAGCAAGCGTTGCCACCATCCCGGAGCGATGACAGATTGTGCGCTGGCTTTCAGTTCTTCAGTCAGATCAATACCAGATGCCTGCAAAACCGGAGCAAGGCCAAAGAGAATTCCCACCGCCAGGCTGATAAAGGTGGTAAACAAAAGCACAGTAGCATCCACATTGATGGGATTCATAGGCGGTATTGGAAGCGCAACGGTAGAACGAATGAGCGCTACTGCCCACCATGCTCCGGCCAGTCCCAGCGCCGCTCCTATCAGGGCGAGCAGGATACTTTCCGTAAGCAACTGGCGAATCACGCGTTTGCGGCTGGCACCCAGCACAGCGCGCAATGCGATCTCGCGCTGGCGTCCGCTGGCCCGCGCCAGTAAAAGATTGGCTACGTTCACGCAAGCCACCAGCAGCACCGCCATTACCGCCAGCATCAAGACAACAAGCTGCGGCTTTACATTGCCGGTGATCTGTTCCTGCAGCGGAACCACGACGGACTCAGATTTGCCATTGTCAGGATGTTGTTGCTCAAGACGCTTGCTGATATTGAGCAGGTCGGCGCGCGCTTCTGCAATGGTCCTGCCCGGCTTCACGCGAGCGACTGCCTGAAAACGATGCGAGCCATTGCCGGCAATATTTTTCCGGCTCATATCGAGCGGTATCCATACATAGATTCTTGTAGGAAAGTTGAACCAGTCAGGCATAACCCCAATCACAGAATAAGCCTGGTTATTCAGTAAGATTTTTTCTCCCAGCACATTGCCGCGGCCGCCAAAA
>DASRCD010000705.1:0-5295 GCA_035653315.1 Candidatus Angelobacter sp. | reverse complement strand
GCTACCGCCACCATCGCGTCCGCTGAGCAATACCAGGTCGCTGGCTACAATCTCAGTGCGATATTTCTTTTCGCCGCTCTGCTTGTCTTCCCAGCTTGAGGTTTGGAGCCGGCCTTCCAGATAAATCTTTGAGCCCTTCTTCACGTACTCGCCCACAATCTCCGCCAGCCGCTGCCACGCCACAATGTTGTGCCACTCCGTGCGGTCCTGCCATTCGCCGCCTTTGTCTTTGTAACGCTCATTGGTGGCGAGGGAAAATTTAGCCACCGGCGTTCCGCTTGGCGTGTATTTCACCTCGGGATCTTTCCCCAGATTTCCTACCAGAATTACTTTGTTCACGCTTTTTGCCATGGGAGAATTTTTTCCTTTGTGAATTTTGGTAACTATATCAGTTCACGCCGTGGATTTCACAAATGTTGCGCCGATCCCAAATGATTTTTAGCCATGCGCTCCATAAATCTGGTAGAGCATCACATAAACCACTACGCCCGTTATCGAAACATACAACCATACCGGAAATGCCCAGCGCGCCACCCGGCGATGGCGGTCAAATCGTGACTTCAATCCATATGTAAGAGCAAATAAAACCAGCGGGACCACAGCAGCAGCCAAAATGGTATGTGAAATCAAGATTGTGAAATAAACCAGCTTGGCCCAGCCTTGCCCGGGAAAATGCACTGAGCCCACGTGCGCATGGTAGTACAAGTAACTCACAAGAAAAACGCTTGATGTCACCACTGCGGCAATCATGCACATCCGGTGCAGTTGCACCTTTTTTCGTGCGATCAGCGCACGGCCGGTGGTAATCAAAATGGCGCTTGCGCCGTTCAGCGTGGCGTTCAGAGCAGGGAAGATGCTGTAATCGGCCATTAACTCAATCCGCAAAAAACTTCTTGGGTTCGCGATGAACGCAGCCCATAATTTAGGAGCGCACCACGTTGATCATCATCAGGGCAAAAAGAAGAGGGAGATAAATTACGCTGGCCTGGAGCAATTGCCGCGCAAAGGCCCGGGAGTCTGGCGAGGTCGTGGGCAGTTTGGTCCGAGCCAACCGGAAAACGAACCACAGAAAAGCCAGCCCTAGAACCAAAGCGCCAAAGAGATAAACTTTTCCTGTCATGTGCAGCAGGGAAGGCACCAGGCTCACCGAAATCAAGGTGGAGCAATACACCAGCATCTGGCGAATCACACTGTGCCCTGCTTTATCAACCACCGGCAGCATTTTGATGCCGGCCAGTTCATAATCATCGCGATACATCCACGCAATGGCCTGAAAATGCGGAAACTGCCAGAAGAAAACGATCAGGAAGAGAAAGACCGCTTCAATTTCCAGTTTGCCGCGCACCGCTGTCCAGCCGAGCAGCGGCGGCATTGCGCCGGGAAATGCGCCGACAAAAGTTGAAATAGGCGACACGCGCTTAAGCGGCGTATAGCAAGCCAGATAAATCACGGCGGTGGCGAATGCCAGCGCGCCTGTGAGTATATTCGTTGTATATACAAGATAGAGCGGCCCCAGCAAAGTTGCCAGAATGCCTGCGGTCATTCCCGTCGCCAGGCTCATTCTTCCCGCAGGTAGCGGACGGTTTCGCGTGCGCCGCATCAGCGAATCAATCTTGTGTTCCAGAACTTCATTTAACGCCGCTGAACCGGCGCAGGTCACGCCTATCCCAAGCAGAGCATTCAGCAGCGTCCAGCTCAGTGATGAAATTCCACTTTTGGCCGCGCCCATGTAATACCCGGTCCATGCCGTTACCACAATCAGCGCAGTCACCCGAACTTTAAAAAGCTGCAGGTAATCGCCAACCATGGAATTCTTCTTCAGCACCACAGGGTGCACCGTGGATTCCTGCGCACGCTCTGGTTTCAACTCGGCCACTCTTTGCGGGATTGTGCTCATGCCGTGGCCACCTCGCGCCGTCTGTCAAACGGAATTACTGAAGCTGGATCACCAGAGTGCCGGTAAGCCTGGATCGTAAGCACCATGGTACACAGCAGAATCAAAGCACCCACTGCTAAATGCGCCACCGTGACCGCGACCAGCGTCATCGTAGGCTGGGCTTCATTCACTCCCTGCACCACCCGGACCACGTAAGCGCTTACACCCAGCAGAAGTTGCGCTATCAGCAGCAGAAGCAGGTATAAAGCCGGACGGCGCAGATGCGGGATTTGGGAATGCTTGGTCAGAGCGCGCAGGCTCACATAAAGGACTAATGCCGTGACCAGCAGCGCATTCAAAATATGTGGATAAAGCAGGGTATGGACAATTTTATGGACGGGCCAATGGTTAGAACCTGAAGGTCCCCACTTGGTCCAGACATGCCGGAACGCCGCACCTAAAATCAGTTGAAGATAAAGAAACCCGATCAGCATCCAGCAATGGCGCAGCAGAGGTTTAGCATCTTTTCTGGAAATTTTTTCTGTGGGTTCATCCATCCAGCTCCGGCTGGTAAATACGGCGATTGCCGCCAGCACGCAAAACATGGTCTGCCCAACGGTGGCATGAGCGGTAGAAATGGCTGGTGGGAGAAAATTCAGCACCGTTAATCCGCCCAGCACGCCTTGCACAATCACTCCGCCAACAGCGCCAATTGTCAGGGCGCGCATCCAGCGGCGCTTGTCCACGCGCCACGTCCACACGGCCACAATGATCGTCAGCAGCCCCACAAATTCCGCAATCATGCGGTGTCCGTGCTCAAATTTCACGCCGCCAATCATTTTCGGGATTTTGAACAGATGGCCAAAGCTCGTCGGCCAGTCAGGCACTGCCAGCCCGGCATTGTTGCTGGTGACCAGCCCGCCGGCGACAATCAGCAGAAATGCCAGCACGGCCACAAAGACGGTAAATCGATGTTGAGCAGCGTTATAGGTGGAAGAGTTCAGAACAGCTCCCCTGAAGAGTACCAATTATTTTAACAATCCGATTTTCAGTGCGCCAGTTAAATGCAAAACGTGGATAAAAAACCCCTTGAAACGCAAAAAGAAGAAGTAGAGGGAATTGGCAAATTGTCCAACGCGGCTTAACTTTGTAAGCTCCTCTAAACTCTTAGAAAGACCCTGCTGTTCTGTGCTTCAAGTTATTGCCCAAACGTAAATGCCGCCTTTGCTGTCTCCTTGGACCCAACTTTAACCTTCATTGTCTGCTCGCCAAATTTTTCATGCACGGCAGCCAGTGTGTATTCGCCAGGAGGTAAGTTTTTAATCTCAAAGCTGCCATCCGTCCCGCTTACGGCAAAGTACGGATGTGCCATCACATTCACGTAGGCACGCATCCAGTTGTGCTGGTTGCATTGCAGCGGCACCATCATCTCAGGCTTGGAAAATATCTTTACAACCGGCTTGTCCGTTGGCCTCTGTGATTCGTTAAAAGGCGGATTGTTGCTGGGCATGTCATGAATATTGTGGTCTGCGGTATCAGTATTCAGGATTTTGAACGGCTGGCCGGCCATCACACCCATCATATGTGGAATATAGCGGCATCCTTTCTGGTTCAGCACTACCGGTTCTTCCGGAATGGTAAACGTCCCCTGCGGCAAGCCTTCTTTGATGTAAACAAAAACATTGGCCAGCTTACCACCATCCACCACCACAGCTTCTGATGGTTGCGGCTGTGCCGGACATCCCGGATCAGAGGTCATATCAATCATCGCCAGCTTTGGCATGGTTCCTTTAAAGCTGATGGTGCCGCTCACGTTGCCTGCCGTGGCAGGATCAACTGAAACCGTAGCTGCTTGCGGTTTGCCTGCCTGCTCAGAAGCGGGTTTCGACGAATTGCACCCTGCCAGAATGCCTGAAAACAGGACCGCAGTTCCCAATAAGAACCCTGCCCGGCGGGAATAATAATGAATCAGATTTTGTGACATCTTCAGTTGCGTTCCTTCGTCAAGGCTTCCCGCACCGTTTCCAGAGACTTGCGCCGCTCTTTATCAACTTTGGGGAAATCCAGTTTCAGGTCTTTTAAGGTTTCAATCACTACGGAACTTACAGCAAGGTGGGTAAACCATTTATGGTCCGCTGGGACAACGTACCAGGGGGCTTCCGGGGTGGCCGTGTGCTGGATCATCTCTTCATAAGCGTTCATGTAATCATCCCAGTACTGGCGCTCATGCACATCCGCGTCAGAAAATTTCCAGTTTTTCTCCGGCTCATTTAAGCGGTCAAGAAAACGGCGCTTCTGCTCTTCCTTGGAGACATTGAGAAAAAACTTACGAATAACAACCCCGTTATGCGTGAGATATTTCTCGAAGTTCCGTATATCTTCAAACCGTTCTTTCCAGATCTTTTTGCTGACCAGCTCATCCGGCAGGTGCTGGCGCGAGAGTAACTCCTGGTGCACGCGCACAACCAGCACTTCTTCATAATACGAACGGTTAAACACGCCAATATGGCCGCGCTCCGGCAGACGGCGCGAGGCACGCCAAAGATAGTCATGGTTCAGTTCTTCAGCGGAGGGCTGCTTGAAACTTGTGACCTCACAGCCTTGCGGGTTTACGCCGGTCATCACGTGCTTGATGAGGCTGTCTTTTCCGGCGGCATCCATGGCCTGCACCACCAGCAGGATGGCCCACCGGTCCTGCGCATAAAGTTTTTCCTGCAGGTCACAAAGCGCACGTGTGCTTTCGTGCAGAAGCTCGTCCGCTTTTTCCTTGGAATGAATGCCGCGGGTTTCGCCCGGATCAAAATCCTTCAGGCGAAATGATTGTCCGCGTTTAACTTCAAAATCGTTGGCTAATTTGTGGGTTTTCTTTGCAACCTTCATTGCATCAGTTGTACCGCAAACCTCATGCAGACTGCAAAGCTGTGCTTTATGCCTCCATGGAAAGGAATGGATCGTCAGGATGCGCGCGCGCCGTTAATGGAACTTCTCCCCGTGAAAGCAGGTCCTCATATTCGTGGAGAGAAGGGAAAAGATCTTCCCGCTCTTCCAGTGGCGCGGTTGAACCTTCCGGGGCGGTGACAAAGGCGCAGAATTTTCCCATCAGCTTCAGGTCGCGATTGAACTGCTCCAGCCACAGAAACTGCCCTTGCTCATTAATCTCCAGAAACCACCATTTTCCATTTGCATCCACACAAAAATCCATTGAGCCAAAACAAAGCCCTGATCTTCTGGCGAATTCCAGAATGCCCTTCTCCACGTCCGGTGGAGTTTTAATAAGCTCAGCGCCCACATGGCCCAGGGTGGCATCCTGCCGCCAATCCAGAGCTTTTTTCTTATTAATAAGGGCATAGGAGTAGACGTGCTTTCCCATGAGCACAGTGCGCACATCCAGGTCTTTCACCACCATTTCCTGATAGATC
>DASRCD010000704.1:0-12835 GCA_035653315.1 Candidatus Angelobacter sp. | reverse complement strand
GCAGAACCGGCCAGCCCGTGCACAATGCCAATCAGCAATGGCCGCAACTGCCGGTAAAAACCAAGGTTACCGAACCAGCGATCCATTCTGGTAAGCGACATGCTTTCCGGCTCATGCGTATGGGTATGAATAAGTTCGCCGGAAGCATGGGAATGAGCGTGAGTGGTGACGCCGCCTTGAATTCTGGCAATGGACTGCGCCGACCGGCTGAAAGAGACCACATTCATCAAGCCAAGAATGATGAGCATCACCGCGACAGAAAATTCCATTCCAAGGCCGATACGTGCCGGGATCACAACATCAAAAAGAATAATTGCCGTGCCCACAACAAAGATTGTGAGCGTATGGCCAATACCCCAGAAGATCCCTGTGAGCGCGGCCCGCCCAATTTTGTTTTGCCGGCTGACGATGGTAGTCACAGCGACCACATGGTCTGGATCGGTGGCATGCCGCATGCCAAGAAAAAACCCTATTGCGATGATGGAAAGGAAGCTGATCATTTTCTCTTCAGGTATTTTACCTGCGGCAGCTTACACATAAAAATCTAACCTGCTTCTGCGAATCCAGGCGTGAATAGAACATTGCCGTCCTTGAGATTACCTACAAGTCCGGCTGTTTGAGAATCTAAATTGAGCGCCAGGCTACGCAGTCCTATAAGCAGCATTAAGACTTGTGATAATCAATCTTCTTCGTGTGAAGTTTGCACTGGAGGCAAGACCCTTGGCTGTTGTGTATTGCCATCGTGCCAATAGACATGGGCGCACTGATTGATATCTTTTGGCCGCCATACGGTTCCATCTTCATATTCAATACTGGAGATGTAAACCACCCATCCCACAATGGCCGATGAATCGTGCATGGCGATAGGAAATTTGTAAGTAGCCGTAGCCCCGGCAGCCAGAGGGCCGTCTGACTTCCAGAGAAGATAGGTGGTCGTCAGATAATTTGGCTTGATAAAAACATTCGTATTGAAGTTGATTTGCTTGATTAGCTTATTTGATGGATTTGAAACCGTGAACTGCACGTTATGCGGATCTTTCCAGAATTCTCCTGGGCCAAAATTTAGAGGGCATGGCGGCCGGGGCCCAAGAATATTGAAATATGCCATCATGCCGCCTTCCATGTGATCGGCCACGTGGCAATGAAACATCCAGCTTCCCGGGTTATCGGCTTTCATGTCCACGGTTTTTGTGGTGGCGGGGAACACAGCCACCACGTCCTGATGTTCAGCCGGCGCAAAGGTTTTTACTCCATGCCAGTGCGCGGTATGAATATCGCGTTCATTGCCCATGGCAAAAACGTGCCAGCGCACTTTGCTGCCAAGCTCAATGTTGAGTCCGGGCAAATTGCCAAAGATGTAGCCATTGATAGAGTGCATCATGCCAGTCTCTTTGCCAAAATCCTGATCAAACATCATGAAGAGCGCAACAAATTCCTGGTCCACATCGCGAGGTGAACCGTCAGGTTTTGCCATGCCTTTGGCCGTAACTATAATCGCTCCTATCAGTCCTTCATTCACTTCCTGCGATTCGTCAATATGGCTGTGATAAGGCCACATAATGGAGCTGGGCTGGTCTTTTCCCGGCCCGCTGGTTTCGTCAGCGAACCATGTATAGGTAGTCTCACCGCCTCGCTTTACTCCTGGAGCCGCATGTCCAGTGGCGACTGAATACACTGCACCCTCATTCTCTTTTGTATATTTCAGGCCATGCGGATGAATGCTGAGCAAACGTTTGCTGCGGTTCAAGAAGTGAACAATAACGGTATCGCCCACCTCTGCGCGGATAATGGGCCCGAGAATTCCCAGCCATTCCGGCTGCGGCCTGGGAACGGAAAAAGTTTTATCAGTATATTCAACGTAATGCAGCTTGGGATAAACCGTTTTTGAATAAAGCGGAGGAATGGGCCGGTTATATAAAAGATCGCGGCCGCTGGGGGCAAAATTCCAGGTCACTTCTTCCGCGGCGATAAAGTACTCGCGCACTTTTCCCGCAGATGTCTTTTTCGGCTTTGGTTTGGCAGCAAAACCCGTGGAAAAAAGAATAGTTAATAGAAAGAAGATACATGCCGGTCTTTGCAACCGGCATGCCTGGGTACCTGCTCGATGTGAGAAATTAATCCGCGCCTCCGCAGTCAGTTCTGAAACATATTAGCTAGCAGGCACGCCCTGCGTACAGGGTAAATTTTCAGGCTGGGCCGGCGGGGTAGGAGGTGTGGCCCATGGGCCTGTGATCGTACTGAAATCAAAAAACTCCGTCATGTCCGGCATAGACTTATCGCGGGCCGTCAGCGATGGCAAATTAAAGCGTGTTTCAATCAACTTGAGCGCCGCTGTGAAATCCATGGACGTGTGGGAAATGAAATTCTTCTTCGCAAACGGCGAAACTACAATCATAGGAACACGGAACCCGGACTTGGTGAAGTCTCCGGGAACGTTATTCGGATCCAGTTTAGGAGGAATACCATCAGGATTTACTTCCGGCATAGGTGGAACATGGTCGTAGAATCCGCCGCCTTCATCGTAAGTAAAAATAAAGGCTGAATCCTTCCAGGAAGGGCTGTTCATAAAAGCGTTCATCAGCTTGGCGGTAAATGCCGCGCCGACCTGCACGTTGTTATCAGGGTGTTCATCCAATGCGCTGGTGCTCACCAGACCAGAAGCTACTCCGGTTTCAATGTAGGCTACCTGTGGCAGAGTGCCGTTTTGCACGTCAGTAAAATACTGGGCAATAGGCACAACATTGGTCTTGTGCGTATTGAAATAGCTGAAATAGGAAAAATATGTGTTGTTACCCGTGAGATAAATTTTCCATGAAATACCAGCGTTGTCCATCACCTCAAAGATTGTTTTAGCTGAAAGCTGCTGGTCAGGCGGAACAATCCAGCCTTGCGAGGTTGCGGCCATCCAATAAAAACGATTAGGGTGCGTGCGCGTAGGCACGGGCGAATACCACCGGTCTGAAGTAGCAAAATTGGAAGCCATGAAATAGTAGAACGGCAAATCTGAATCGTCGTAATAGCCCATGGCGCGTTTGCCTTTGGTGTCCTCAAAGACCCCTTGTCCACCGAAAATGTCATTATCATTGGCGAACTTGCCTTCAATAAAAGCAAAGCCGTTCATTACGTCCGGAGGGTTGGGAATGGAGCGGTCATTGATATTGAATTCGCGGTGGCTCTCGTCCCAGGATGAAGTCGCATTTTCAGAGCATGCGCTCTGCATGTGGAAAGCCTTAATGGGCGGTCCCGGCTGGCCTGTTGTCGGGTCATAGCTTGCAGTGGCTACATTGTCCGGGGTTTTATCCGGGCTCCAGGTATCCACGTCCTGAGGCAATCCATGCGCCGCGCGGTATACATTCAACTGGCCGAAATAGTGATCAAACGACCGATTCTCCTGCATAAAGAGAACGATGTGATTGATTGAGTTCAAACTTGCCGTTTGCGTGACTGGAGTTGGAGAAGGCGCAGCGGCAGGAGCAGAACTGGAACTGATTCCCTGGCACCCCCCAAACATAAGTGATATGCCCATAAGTGGGCCGACCGCCAACCATGGTCCCCAGTGGCGCTTAATAACTCCCATAACTTCTCCTAATCCGAGCAGCTTGACCATGGGATGAATGTGAACTGCTGGGAGTTGGAAGATTAAGAACAAAGAAGTTGCTCAATATTGACTTAGTACATGCAGTAATACTCCCGCTAGGCTTTGTACTTTGCTTTGACGTCTCCGCAGATCGCACGTGTTTGCACACTCTTCAGCATGCGAAAATAGCAAGGTAAGTTGCTGGCGCACCTTGGCGCATGAATCTTAGGGCCTCTAAACTAAGCATCCAAATGTAGTAGGTTAACCCCGCAAAAGGAGAATCCTGATGAGCACGAAGAAGATTGTTGAGCTGCCGAAACGCACTGTTGCCAGCGTGAGCCCGCTGACGGGAGAAATCCTGCGCGAGTTCGACCAGCATTCCGACGAGCTTATCGAGAAGAAACTCCAGCTTGCGGCAGAGACATTCCGTGAGTATCGAAAGACGCCATTCGAGAAACGGGCAGAGATGATGACCCGCGCGGCAGAGATTCTGGAAAGCTCAAAAAATGAGCTTGGCAGGCTGATGACAGAAGAGATGGGCAAGACCCTGAAATCCGCGGTGCAGGAAGCGGAAAAGTGCGCTTTTGGCTGCCGCTTTTATGCGGAAAACGCCCAGAAATTTCTTGCCGATGAAGAAGCAAAGACCAATGCCACGCGCAGCTACATTAAATACCAGCCAATTGGCCCCGTGCTGGCAGTTATGCCCTGGAACTTCCCTTTTTGGCAGGTGTTTCGTTTTGCCGCTCCCGCCCTGATGGCCGGTAATGTGGGGCTGCTCAAGCATGCCTCCAATGTTCCCCAATGCGCCATGGCGATTGAAGACATTTTCAAAAAAGCCGGATTCCCGGAAGGTGTGTTCCAGAATTTGCTGATTGGGTCTGATCGCACGGCCAAAGTTATTGCCGACCGCAGAGTAGCTGCTGTCACTCTTACCGGCAGCGTGGCTGCCGGCAGCAGCGTTGCGGGAACAGCCGGTAAGGAGCTAAAGAAGACCGTACTCGAGTTGGGCGGAAGCGATCCTTTCATTGTTATGCCGAGCGCCGATCTGGATAAAACCGTGGAAACAGCGGTGCAGGCAAGGACCATCAACAATGGCCAGTCCTGCATCGCCGCAAAGCGCTTTATTGTTCATGAGGAAATCGCGGAGCAGTTCGAGAAAAAATACGTTGAGCGTATGGCCGCGATGAAAGTCGGCGATCCCATGGATCCTGCAACTGATATTGGGCCGCTAGCCACAGCCGACGTGCTCAAGGGCCTGGAAGAGCAAGTGAATAAGACCGTCCAGATGGGCGCGCAAGTTTTATTGGGTGGAAAGCGGATGAACCGCAAAGGCAATTTCTTTGAACCTACGGTTTTAACGAACATTCCTAAAGGTTCACCTGCGGATAACGATGAGTTGTTCGGTCCGGTGGCTTCCCTTTTCCGCGCAAAAGACATGGCGGACGCAATCCAAATTGCGAACAATTCACCTTTTGGCCTGGGCGCAAGCGCATGGACGAACGACCGGGCAGAGCGGGAAATGTTTATCGATGAAATTGAATCCGGCATGGCCTTTATCAATGCCATGGTGGCCTCAGACGCACGGATTCCCTTTGGAGGCGTGAAGCATTCAGGCTATGGGCGGGAGCTCAGCCATCATGGAATTCGCGAGTTTGTGAACGTGAAAACCGTCTGCATTCAGGAGCAAGGCCCCAACATTAGCCGTACAGAGTAGAAGCAAGTAGCCGTTCAACCGGGCCATTTACGGGGAGGTGATTGGATCATGGGCGCACGTTTATGCTTCCATCAACGAGAGCGGGGTAGTGTGCCTGTTTGGAGCGATGACACTGATTAGGGCCCCGATAATCCTGACATTGAGAATTCTAGCCGGATAAAGCGTTTTCAACGCTCTACCCGGCGATGAACGACTGTGGCATTATTCTGTGGCAGTCAACTTATGGCAAGGGCGCAATGGCTATGCCGTGCTGGGAAGGGCCGAATCCTTTGCCGTGCGGGAATCCGGGAAGCAGCACTGGAGTGCCGTCACCATGAATTTCGAAACCGGTAATCCCCTGGCCATCCATGTAGAGAAATTGCCCGGTTGGGTCGGTGACGAATCCCACGTCCCCGGTTTGCGGCGAAGCAATGAAATCTGCCACGGTAAGCACTCCAGTGGAGGTGTCGACTGAGGCTACCGTGATTCCGCCATCAGGGCCTGTGGCGTATGCAAGAGAGCCATCTTTTACAAAGCCAAAAACAGTCAACGCTTTGCCTGAGGTATTGTTCGCGAGGACCGGGTCAGTCAACGCAGTAAGAGCGCCGGTATTGGCATCAATGGAAAAACCGAAAGGCTTAATCACGTCATTGATGCCGACGGTTGTAACGTACAAGAACCGGCCGGATGGATGCATGGCAAGGTCGGTCAAAAACATGGTATTGGGAAACGTGACTGGCGATCCGGAAACGGGCGTGAGCGTGCCAGTTGTAGCGTCAATATGGAAGCCTAAAATTCCACCCGAGGTAGCTGCGTAGAGGAGTTTTCCTTGAGGGTCCATGACCATGGACTCTGTCTCAAGATTGCTGCTGAGCGAAGCTGGGATAGGAATAGGCGTGAGAGCGCCGGAGTTCTGGTCAATCGCAAACGCTAAAATGCCTTGGGACAATGTAAACACATAAAGAAATTTGCCGGATGGGTGCATGATTACATCCTGGGGACGCGCGGACAAAGGCGTGCTCGCCACCTTGCTGAGCGCTCCAGTGACAGGATCAGGCTGGAAAGTAACGATGTCATTGGTTCCGTGATTGATCATTTGTATTCCGCCGCTTTGAACCACGCTATCTACCGCATAAACAAATTTTCCTGAAGGTAAAGCCGATACAAAGAACGAGTTTGAATGGGTAAAGAAAGGCGAACCGGGAACATCACTGACGCCGCCATCTGGATTCACGCGATAGGCATAAATGCCGTCAGTGCTGTTGCTGTCAGCACAGTTCTTGTTGCCAGATGTGCAGGTGATGGAAGCTTCATAAACAACCTGAGCGCTGCTGGCAACGGGTGTAGGCGTTGGACTTGGCGTGGGTGAAGCGGTTGGCGTAGGCGAAGGGTTCACAATGGGTGTTGGCGTGGGGGTTGGGCTGTTGCCGGAAACGCTTCCGCAGCCGGTGAAGGCAAGAATGAAAGATAAAATCAGCAGAGAAGCTGAATAGATCTGGGCTAGGTGGCGACGCACAGGGCACTCCGTTCTGGGGAACAGAAATGTCAGTTAACCAATACGATGCAGAGCTGCTGCCGGGTGTTGGCAGAGCATCCGAATTGAAAGACAAACCTTTTTCGCTAATTTACCGCAGATTGACGCGAATCATCGCGGATTGAGAACAGCTTCTTACCACTGATTCCACTGGTGACACTGGTTGGAACCCGAGAAATCGAATCCCAGGGGTTCCGATGACCGGATCTCACGATGTCGTGCGATTTCCGCCCACTTTACACTTTCCTTCGCTCCGTGGTACTCTTTTTAAGTCACTTACAGGACGAGATTTAGACAAGGAGTCGACCAGATTCAGTGTTAGCGAGAGAGCGCAAGGCCGACGTGATCAACCGCTTCCGCACGCATCAGTCAGATACGGGCAGCCCGGAAGTACAGATTGCCATTCTGAGTGAGCGTATTGGAGAGCTGACGGAGCACTTCAAAAGCCATAAGAAAGACCATGCCTCCCGGCGCGGTCTTCTGATGATGGTCAGCAAGCGCCGCCGCCTGCTGGACTATCTGAAAACGTACGATACAGAGCGTTATAAAGACGTAATCCAGAAACTTGGCATCCGTAAATAATCGAATTAAATCGAGCGGAAATACGGTCATTTAGCGCCGGCGGAACACGTGTGTTTCGCCGTTTCGTATTTATAAGAGCTACTCTCTGGAAAACATACTGCCTGGTCCTCTCTTGGAAATGAGGAATTCATGAAGCAGACAGCCACTGTTGAACTTGCAGGCGGCAAAACTCTCCAATTTGAAACCGGACATTGGGCAAAACAGGCACAAGGCTCCGCCATTGTGCGCTCCGGTGATAATGTGGTGCTGGGCACCGCATGTTGTAATCCGGAACAACGCGAAGGCATTGATTTTTTCCCGCTCACCGTTGACTATCGCGAATATACCTACGCCGGCGGACGCATTCCCGGCGGCTTTATCAAAAGAGAAGGCCGGCCCAGTGAACGCGAAATCCTGACCGCCCGCCAGATTGACCGCCCCATCCGCCCCCTGTTCCCTGAAGGTTTCCGCAATGAAACACAGGTGATTGCCCTGGTGCTCTCAGCCGACGCAGAAAATGATCCTGATGTTATGGCGATTAACGCCGCTTCCTGCGCTTTGACCCTTTCTGATATTCCCTTCCATGGTCCGGTTGGCGCGGTACGCGTGGGCATTGTGAATGACGAGCTCATTGCCAACCCGACCTATGCCGAAATGAATGACAGCCTTCTCAACATTATGGTTGTGGGCACCACGGAAGGCATTGTGATGGTGGAGTCCGGCGCAAAGGAAATTTCAGAAGAGCGCGTGCTGGAAGCCATTGAATTTGCCCATGAGCAGATCAAGAAGATTTGCGGCACGATCAAGGAACTGGCCGGCAAGGCGGGCAAGAAGAAGATGGAAGCCAAGGCTCCTGAGTTTGATCAGGCTTATTTTGATCAGTTAAAGAGCAAAGTGGGAGCCGAGCTTACGGATGCGCTGGACACCAAGAAGCATCCGAAGCTGGAAAGTTATGACCTGGTCAAGCAGATTAAAGACAAGCTGAAAGCCGAGCTGCCGGAAGGCGATGATGCTGCCGCTCACAAGCTGGGCCACTATTACGAACTTCTGCGCGAACGCATTTTCCGCGAGCAGGTAACCAAGAACCGTCGCCGGCCTGACCAGCGCGAATTTGATCAGATACGTGATATCTGGATTGAAGTGGGCGTGCTGCCGCGCACCCATGGATCGGCTATTTTTACCCGTGGTGAAACACAAGCCCTGGTTACCACGACTTTAGGTACTCCGGATGACGCGCAGCGCGTGGAGCGCTTTGAAGGTGAAGTGAAAAAGCGTTTTATGCTGCATTACAACTTCCCGCCATTTTCCGTGGGTGAAGTGGGCCGCATGACCGGCGTAGGCCGCAGAGAAGTGGGCCACGGAGCGCTGGCTGAGCGCGCCATTTCCGCCGTGCTTCCCAGTGTAGATAAATGGCCTTATGCGATGCGCGTGGTTTCAGACATTCTGGAATCGAACGGATCATCGTCAATGGCCTCTGTTTGCGGAGCTTCACTTTCATTGATGGATGCTGGCGTGCCGCTCACGTCTGCTGTGGCAGGCGTGGCCATGGGCTTGGTGAAAGAAGGCGATGATTACTCCATCCTTACGGATATTGCCGGAGCGGAAGACCACTATGGCGATATGGATTTCAAAGTCGCCGGCACACGCAAAGGCATTACCGCGCTGCAAATGGATATTAAGGTAATGGGCATCACGTCCAAGATCATGCAGGAAGCGCTGGAGCAGGCAAAGCGTGGCCGCTTGTTCATCTTGGACAAGATGGAAAGCACGATTACCGGCGGACGCGAAAATATTTCAAGCTTTGCGCCGCGCATTTACACATTGCAGATTCCGGTTGATAAGATCCGTGACCTGATTGGTCCGGGCGGAAAGATGATCCGCAGCATTATTGAAGAAACCGGCGTAAAGATTGACGTTGACGACACGGGCAAAGTCAATGTGGCGTCAAGCGATGGGCCGAGCGCGCAAAAGGCAATCCAGCGCATTAACGATCTGACGGCAGTGCCGGAAGTCGGCAAGACGTACCTAGGCAAAGTGGTGCGGCTGGCCGAGTTTGGCGCATTTGTTGAAATCATTCCTGGAACCGATGGTCTGCTGCACATCAGCGAAATTGCGGAACATCGCGTGAAAGAAGTGAAAGACGAACTGAAGGAAGGCGACCAAGTGCTGGTGAAAGTCCTGGGAATTGAGGGCAACCGCATTAAGCTGTCACGCAAGGCAATTCTGCGTGAGCAGCGTGCCAAAATGCAGCCGCAGCAACCTCGTGCAGAGGGTGATGGCGCTGGGGCTGGTGAATCCGCTGAAGGACATGAAGGCGGAGAAGCCCATCCTCAGCCGCGTGGCGAAGGCGAAGAAACCATTACCTTTGAAGGTGGCGGCGACTTCTCTGACGATGAAGGCGAGCCGAACTTCAATCGTGAAGATGCGAATCGTGAAACCGTTCACGCCGGTCATGGTCGCACAGATCGTCCTCACGGTGACAGGCCAAGAGGCGGTTCTGGCGGTCGTGGTGGCAGAAACCGTCGCGGCGGTGGCGGCGGAGGTCGTGGACCAAGAGGTGATCGCGGACCACGGGGTGGCGGCGATCGCGGCAACAGATAAATAACTCCTGAACTCAAAGAGGTGCGGCGTTTGCTGCACCTCTTTCATTTGCGAACGCCAATTTGTGCCGGATAGAATTCAGCTTGGCGGCCCAGCATCTATACACCGGCATCTATATAAGGGATGACCCCAAATCAAGGAATGCAAGGCCCGAACAGGGCGCCAAGCAAAGAACAAGACAATCAATTCCTCAGGACGCTCTGGATTAGCATCAGCATTGTTTTATTTTTAGCACTGGTAATCGTGGGCTTAATGTATGGCTGCGCCCGGTCAAGCAGGCCAGAGCGTCCAACCCCACGGCCTCCCGCTTCAGGTATGGCTAGGAGCAATTCCGCAGCAAGCGCATTGCCCAGCTAACTTACGCTGTTGTTTCTGCTCCGTGGCACTTCTTATATTTCTTCCCTGAGCCGCATGGGCAAGGATCATTTCTTCCCACTTTTGCCTGACCACGTATAACCTGCTGCGGCGCGGTGCTGCCATTTGAGCCCGCCATGCGTGCCTGTTCCAACTCTCTTTTCTTGCGACGCTGAAACTGCGCTTCCAGATCGTCCATGGAAGTTGAGGCGCGTTTTCTCTGCGGAGCAGCCTGTTGCACCGGCTGTTGATCGCCATTTTCCTTGGCGGCAGCCGTCATCACCGGCTGTTGCTGCGGCGCGTCCATGATCTGCATGTGGAAGAGATAGCGCACGGCCTCTTCCTGTGAGCGCTGCATCATGGCCTCAAACATGTCGAACGATTCACGCTTGTATTCCACAAGCGGATCATGCTGCCCATAACCGCGCAGATTGATGCCTTCTTTCAGATGGTCCATGCTCAGCAGATGGTCTTTCCACTGCGTGTCCAGCACGCTCAGCATGATCATGCGTTCGTGATACCGCATCGCATCCGCGCCAAGTTGTTTTTCTTTTGCTTCGTAGATCTCTTTCAGCTTTTCAAAAATCGCGTCGCCCAGCTCCTGGCGATTCAACCGCCCGGCATCCACTCCCTGCTTTGCCATGTCCAGCCCGAACTGCTCAATCAGATATTTATTCAGGCCGTCAATGTCCCACTGGTCGGCATGGACATTGCGTGGCGCAAAGCGGTCCAGCGCCGTTCCAATCATCCCGGCAACGTAATCTTCCAGAATCAAATCTTTCTGGTCGATTCCAGACAGCAGCTCTTTGCGCAGCCCATATACCGCTACGCGCTGCTTGTTCATTACGTCGTCATATTCCAGCACGTGCTTGCGCGACTCAAAGTTCTGCGCTTCCACCGCTTTCTGTGCGGCTTCAATGCGTTTGGAAATCATCTTTGATTCAATCGGCACGCCCTCTTCCATGCCCAGCCGCTGCAGCAGGGTTGAAACCCATGCTTTGGCGAAGATGCGCATCAAGTCATCTTCCAGCGAAAGATAAAAGCGTGAAGATCCCGGATCGCCCTGGCGTCCCGCGCGTCCACGCAGCTGGTTATCAATGCGCCGCGCCTCATGCCGTTCCGTGCCTAAAATATGCAGGCCGCCAACGGCCACAACTTTGTCATGCTCAGCGTCAGTATCTTTTTTGTACTTGTTGTAAGTCTCGTTCCACTTGTCCGCCGGGCATTGATATTCCAGACTGTTGTAATAGAAAACAATGCTTTCTGAAGTGTCTTGTTGCAGGGCCACTTCGCCAGCGGCCTCGCGCAATTGCTGCGCAATTCCCTTTTTCACCAATTCCTGGCGGGCCATGAATTCAGCATTGCCGCCCAGCAGAATGTCAGTGCCGCGGCCGGCCATGTTTGTGGCAATTGTCACCTGGTTCAGCCGGCCGGCCTGCGCCACAATCTCAGCTTCTTTTTCGTGGAACTTGGCGTTCAGCACCACGTGCTTTACATTTTTCTTCTTCAGCAGGTCAGATAACCGCTCTGATTTTTCAATCGACGTGGTGCCCACCAGCACCGGACGTCCTTCCGAAGCGATCTTCTGCACCTCATCCGCCACAGCGTAATATTTTTCTTTCTCTGTGCGATAGACCACATCCGGGTTTTCCACGCGCAGCAGCACGCGATTGGTGGGAATCACCACTACATGCAATTTATAAATGCTGTCAAATTCCGCTGCCTCGGTTTCCGCTGTTCCGGTCATGCCCGCAAGCTTTTTATACAGGCGGAAATAATTCTGGAACGTCACCGTCGCCAGCGTCTGCGTTTCGCGCTCAACTTTGACTTTTTCTTTGGCCTCAATCGCTTGGTGCAACCCGTCTGACCAGCGGCGTCCCGGCATCAGGCGCCCGGTAAATTCGTCTACGATGATGACTTCGCCATCTTTCACCACGTACTCAACGTCGCGGCGATACATGGCATGCGCCTTCACCGCCGTCTCCACGTGGTGCTTCATCGCCCAGTTTTCCGGATCGGCGATGTTGTCTATACCCAGCAGCTTTTCAACTTTTTCCCAGCCCTGATCTGTAATCGTTGCATTCTTGTGCTTCTCATCGATGACAAAATCGCCGGTGTATTCCTTGGGCTCTCCCGGTGGCTTCTCAATCTCCTCGCCTTTTTCCAGATGAGGCACCACACGGTCAGCGCGCTCATATTTGTCAGTGGATTCATCACTCTGTCCGCTGATGATCAGCGGCGTACGCGCTTCGTCAATCAGGATCGAATCCACTTCGTCCACAATGCCAAAGTTATGCCCGCGCTGCACGCATTCCTTCAAGTCAAACTTCATGTTGTCGCGCAGGTAATCAAAGCCAAATTCGTTGTTCGTGCCGTAGGTCACGTCAGCGGCATTGGCTTCCCGCCGCTCGTCATCGTCCAGGTCATGCACAATCACGCCCACGCTCAGGCCCAGAAAACGATACAGCTTACCCATCCACTCTGAGTCGCGCTTGGCCAGGTAATCATTCACCGT
>DASRCD010000703.1:0-2352 GCA_035653315.1 Candidatus Angelobacter sp. | reverse complement strand
CCGCCCATGTCGATGGCTTGCATCCCGCGCACCATGCCATCTGTCGCCTCCATGGCGACGCAGCGCGCACGGCCTTCGCCCAGGTGCTGTTGCACTTCCAGGACCACGTTAATCGGCGTGGGCACTTTAAAGCCATCGCTTACCACGCGCAATGCCTGATAAATTGGCGGCAAATTCGCTTCGCTGAACTCCACGTCAACTGCCGGACCTGCAATCTGAACGACCTTACCGATGTTTTGAGTAGCCATAATTCCTTTATAGTGATTAGCAGCTAGCAATTAGCAACTAGCCGAAATCTGATTCTTTGCGCTCTTCGCGTCCTTTGCGGTAAGCCAATTTTGATCCTGGCTTGCCGATTACTCGATGCGTTTACTGAGCTGCCGCGGCACCGCTTACAATTTCAATAATTTCTGTCGTAATCTTCGCCTGGCGCGCCCGGTTCATGGCCAACGTCAGGCTATCAATCATGTCAGACGCATTATTCGTGGCCGAATCCATGGCTGTCATGCGGGCCGCGTGCTCGGCGGCTTCCGACTCCAGCATGGCGCGAAACAACTGCACAGAGATATAGCGCGGCAACAGGTCACGGAACAGCTCCGCCGGCGGCTGCTCATAAATGTAATCCACTTCAGCCGTGGCGAATGTGGCGGCCTTTTTGTCCATTTCTGACGTGTCTGCCGCGCGCACGCCGGTCCCGGCATGCATGGCCGCTTCCACGCGCCGCCTGCGCTCTTCTTCCGTGGCTTCTTCCGTCATCTCATGCGTCTGCTCGCCAATGGTGCGGATAGGCAGCACATCATCGACGACAAGCCGCTGCGCGATCACTGACTTAAATTCGTTATAAACGATATAGACCGAATCCACTTTTGCTTCGGTATAAAGCTGGCAGACTTTCTCCGCGATTTCACGCGCACTGTGGAACTGAGCGCGGTTCATAAGGCCCACGTACTCGGCGCCAATCTGGATGGGCGCAGTGCGCTCGCCTGATTCCGGCGCCGCCGGATAGCGGCGGCGGAAATAGTCGCGCGACTTGCGGCCCAGCGCCCGCACTTCAATATTCTTGTCTTTTTTGCTGTCAATGAACTTGGCCGCGGCTTTCAGGATGTTGGAGTTAAACGCTCCCGCCAGCCCTTTCTCGCCGGAAACAACAATCAACAGGACATTCTTCTCTTCACGGCGGACCAAAAGCGGATGCAGCGGCTCGCCCGTGTTGGGATCATAGACATCAGCGCGGGACACCAATGATTTAAGTACGTTGGTCAGCATCTGCGCGTAAGGCCGGGCTGCAAGCGCGCGCTCCTGCGCACGGCGCAGCTTGGCCGCGGAAACCATCTGCATGGCCTTGGTGATCTGCCGCGTGTTGCGCACGCTGCGGATTCGCCGCCGTATGTCTAAAAGGTTTGCCATTGTCTTTTTTTATGCCCGCGCCACGGCAGACGATTGCCGTTCGCTCACAAAACGCTGCTTGAATTCTTTTACCGTCCGTTCCATGTCTGCCTTGATCGAATCATCAATCGTCTTCTTTTCCATGATCGTATCCAGCAGCTTGGAGTTCATTGACTCCACATATTTGGTCAGCTCTTCAGAGAATGAACGCACATCTTCCACTTCCAGATCATCAAGGAAGCCGTTAGTGCCGGCATAAATGATCAGGATCTGCTTGCTGAAAGAAAGTGGCTTGTACTGGTCCTGTTTCAGTATCTCCACCAGCCGTTTACCGCGATTGAGCTGCGCCTGCGTTGCTTTATCAAGATCAGAACCGAACTGCGCAAATGCCGCCAGTTCGCGGTACTGCGCAAGTTCCAGCTTCAGCGTGCCGGCAACCTGGCGCATCGCTTTGATCTGCGCTGAACCACCTACGCGGCTCACTGAGATACCTACGTTCACCGCCGGACGTACGCCGGAGTTGAACAGGTCGGTTTCCAGGAAGATCTGACCGTCGGTGATGGAAATCACGTTGGTTGGGATGTAAGCGGAAACGTCGCCTGCCTGCGTTTCAATCACGGGCAATGCCGTTAGCGATCCGCCACCCATTTTGTCTGACATTTTTGCCGCGCGCTCCAGCAAACGGGAGTGGAGATAAAAAACGTCTCCGGGATAGGCCTCGCGTCCCGGTGGACGGCGCAGCAGCAGTGAAATTTCACGGTAGGCCGCGGCATGCTTGGAAAGATCGTCATAGATCACCAGCGCGTGCTTGCCGTTATCGCGGAAATATTCGCCCATGGCGCATGCGGCGTAAGGAGCCAGGTACAACATTGGCGCCGGCTCAGAAGCGGAGGCCGCGACGACAATGGTGTATTCCATGGCGCCGTAATCTTCCAGCACCTTCACCACCTGCGCGATTGAAGAACG
>DASRCD010000702.1:0-2128 GCA_035653315.1 Candidatus Angelobacter sp. | reverse complement strand
GAAGTCGCTCCGCAATTGCGTTCAGTGGAGCAGCTCAGGATGCGCCAATGGGAGCCCAATTGTCCCGTTTGTGGAGAGACGCTCAAGCCTGTTCCCACGGATGAGTCCAAGCCTTTGCAATGCAGCTCATTTTATGCCCTTTCCAAGAAAGACCAGGAAGAGATGTGCCTGCTCTTTGGCCGCACCTATAACCTGCCGGTAGTCGCGTTGCGCTATTTCAATATTTACGGCACACGCCAGGCGCTTTCCAATCCTTATACCGGAGTGGCTGCAATTTTTGCTTCGCGGCTGTTGAATGCAAAAGCGCCGATGATCTTTGAAGATGGAGAGCAATTACGGGACTTTGTAAGCGTTAAAGACATTGTTCGCGCCAATATGCTGGCCATGGAAAAGAAGGAAGCTGACGGCATGGCGTTAAATATCGGGTCAGGCCAGCCTATTTCCATTCGTGAGGTCGGCGAGGAACTGACGCGCGCCATGCATTCCAATATTGCGGCGGAACTCACGCACAAATTTCGCGCCGGCGATATCCGCCATTGTTATGGCGACATTTCTGCCGCCAAAAAATTCCTGGGATATACACCGCAGGTGCGCTTTGCCGATGGCCTGAAAGAACTGGTGCAGTGGCTGCGTTCGCAACAGCCGCAAGACCGCGCCGCCGAAGCAGTTGCGCAGCTCAGCCAGTTTGGGCTGACTGCCTAGGCGCAAATAATTTTGAAGGGGGAAACTCATGCGGAGGCAAGAAGATCGCTCAGTACTGATTTTTGGAGGAGCAGGATTTATCGGGTCAAACCTGGCTCATTCCTTGCTCACCGGTACGGATGCGAGGGTCCACGTTTTCGATAACTTATCCCGGGGAGGAGTGCACCACAATCTGGAATGGCTGAAAAAGACAGCGGGCAATTCCGGACGCCTGCAGATTACCGTGGGCGATGTGCGTGATAGTAAGCAGGTAGACCGCGCGGTTGCGCATGCGAGTGAGATTTATCATTTCGCCGCACAGGTGGCTGTAACTACTTCTGTCACTGATCCCCGGCTGGACTTTGAAGTGAATCTTGCCGGAACTTTCAATGTTCTTGATGCCGCGCGCCGGAGCGGCAACAAGCCTTTCATCCTGTTTACCTCAACCAACAAAGTTTATGGCGGGCTGGGTACGTCAGCGCCGGTCATCAGCGGCAAACGCTATGCAATTCCTTCTTATCTGGGAACTTCAGAAGCACAGCCGTTGGATTTCCACTCTCCATACGGGTGTTCCAAGGGCGCTGCCGACCAGTATGTCCATGATTTTGCGCGTATTTATGACCTGCCCACGGTTGTGCTGCGCATGTCATGCATTGCCGGTCCACGGCAGTTTGGCACGGAAGACCAGGGTTGGGTGGCGCATTTTATCTATTCCGCGCTGCAGAAGCAGCCAATAGTCATTTATGGCGATGGCCGCCAGGTGCGGGACGTTCTCTGTGTTTATGATCTCATCCGTGCCATGAATGCCGTGCGGCAGAACCTGGAGATCACCAGTGGCCAGGTTTACAACGTGGGCGGCGGCATGGAGAACACAATTTCCCTGCTGGAATTGATTGATGAAATCGAAGCCATAACAGGCCATCGGTTGTCTTGTATGCGGGATGAGCGCCGGCTCGGCGACCAGGCCGTTTACATTACCGATATCAGCAAACTCAAGCGGGATACAGGATGGAAGCCGGAGATCGGCCTGAAAAAGACTATCCAGCTTCTGAAGAAATTCTGGGAAGAAAATCACAGCCTGATTGCATCGCGCCGCATTGTTGTTCCCGCAATAACGTCATTTGCGGCAGCCACTGAGTTGTCCGGGAGGGCTGGATGAAGTTCGCCCTGGTAAATCCCAACTGGGATTTCAAAGGATCAACGTATTTCGGCTGCCAGGACCCGCATGTGCCGCTGGAGTTATTGTTCGGCGCGGATCAGCTACGCGTTGCCGGGCATGATTCCATGGTGGTGGATGCCCAGACCGATCGCCTCTCTATGGAAGAGACCAGGAGGCGCGTGGCCGCTTTTGCTCCGGACTTTCTGGTAATGCCCACCACTCCGTCTTATCTTTTCTGGCGCTGTCCTCCACCAGAACTGCGTGTTCCCATGGAATGGCTTGCGGGCA
>DASRCD010000701.1:0-3021 GCA_035653315.1 Candidatus Angelobacter sp. | reverse complement strand
ACTCAGATTGCATTGTTTGTTGCGCCCGTACTGGTGTTTCTTTCCATGGCGCTTGCCCATCCAATGACGCTGGTCTTTAACGGCTTTGAAATCGCCGCAATTATCCTCTCCGTCATGATCGTTGAACGGATCTCTTCCGATGGGGAAACCAACTGGTTTGAAGGCGCGCAGCTTCTGGCAGTCTATGTGATTGTGGCTGTGGCGTTTTATTTTGTGCCGGAATAGCTACTTGCCGCTTGACGTGTGGCAGGTCCTGGAATGTTGGCCGAACCAACTACTCCGGCTTCTTATATCCGCCAGTCAGTGAATACCAGCGCACCTTGAGCGTATCAATGCCCATATAAAAGCCATCGCGCCATGGATGCACTTTAGAACGCTCATCATGGCCCCACGTAACCGGAACCTCGGCCACTTGCAGCTTCATGTGATGGGCCAGATAGATGATCTCCGCATCAAAGCCCCAGCGCTTGATGCGCTGCAAAGGAAAGATTTTCTCGGCGGCAGAACGCGTAAACGCCTTGAAGCCGCACTGCGTATCGCGATAAGGGAATGTCAGCACGCTGCGGATGAACAGGTTATAAGCGCGCGACATAATCTGCCGCTTGAGTGATTGCCGCTGAAACTGCAATGAGGGGTCAAGCCAGCGTGAGCCAATAGCAACGTCCGCACCCTTTTCCAGAGCGGCAAAAAGCTTGGTGGCTTGTGAAATGGGAGAGGAAAGATCGGCGTCGGTAAACAACAGCACCTTGCCCCGCGCGTTCAGCATTCCGTTCCGCACGGCAAAGCCTTTGCCCTGGTTGCCGGGATTCTCAATGAGCCGCACCTCGGGATGATTGGCAGAGAATTGGCCGACGAAATCCGCGGTGTCATCGCGCGAGCCGTCATTCACCACCACAATCTCGGCGCTCCAGCTCTGCGCTTTGATGTGATCGATAATCTGCTCCAGCGTGCTGCCGATGCGCGCGCGCTCATTGTAAGCCGGCACAATAATGCTGTACTGCGGCTGGGCAGGTTGCAGTTCAGAACTTGACAATGGAAACTCAATGGCCACACTCATGCGGCTTGTTCCTTTTTCTTCAGCATGGCAAAAAATTCGGGAACCAGGTTCGGGTCCCAGAGTCCTTTATTGGCTTCATCCATCATCACGCGTTTGGCCTCTTCATGGTTCAGCGCTGGCTTATAAGGGCGCGCTGTCCGCAGGGCATCATACACATCCACCACCTGCAACACTCGCGCCAGCAGCGGAATGTCATAACCCACCAGCCGGTCCGGATACCCGCTGCCGTCCCAATGCTCATGGTGATGCCGTATGATGGGCAGCACGTTCCTGAATGACTTTAGGGGGCGGCAGATCGCTTCTCCAATAATTGGATGCTGTTTCATGATCTCCCACTCTTCCCCGGTCAGCCGCGTTCCCTTTTTTAAGATGTCGTCCGGAATTGAAACCTTGCCCAGATCGTGTAAATATCCGCCGCGCTTCAGGGCGATAATGCTCTCGCCATCCAAACCTATATGATGCCCCAAGTCCGCCGCATAATGTGCCAGCCGCTCACAATGGTTGCCGGTGTATGGATCGCGCGATTCAATGCCCAGCGCCAGCGCCACAAGCACAGCTTCTGCATTTTCCAGCTCATCCGTGAACTCTTTCAGCTTCAGCAGTGACTTTACCCGGGCAAAGAGTTCTTCCGGATATAAGGGCTTGCTTAAAAAATCGTCGGCGCCTGCTTCAATGCCTCGTACACGGTCATCGCGGTCAGAGAGACCGGTAATCATCACCACCGGAATCAGCCGCGTAAATGGATCTTCTTTCAATTCCCGGCACAGCTCATAGCCGGATTTTCCAGGCATTACCACATCCAGCAGGATCAGCTCCGGGCGCTCACTATGCACCATCTGCTTGGCTTCTTCGGCTTCAGTTGCTGTGATAATGTCATAACCGCGGGTGGAAAGCAGTTCACGCAGAAGAAGAAGGGTGTCGAGCTTATCGTCGACCACCAGGATTTTGGGGGCCCTAGCTTTCAGGCGTCCATACTCCTCCCTTGCCCTCTCCGATATGGGTGCCATCGTAATGTGAGAAGGTAAAGTCTTATCGAGGGTTGTATCGAGCAACTCTCGAACTTCGCGTTCCCGTTTTGAATCATCTTCCAAAGCAAACCCCGAGCCTGCGGACCACAAAACAGTATATTGCCGCACAACAAACCACCTGAATTACAGAATTCCAGCGGTAATTATGGGCCTTTTTCGCTAAATCAAAGAAAGCCAATTTTCATGGCGTAATTTTGTAAGGTGAATATCCTATGTTACTGCTCATCATAAAGCCATTTAGAAAAAATTTTAAGAATTCAAAATAAAAGATCGTCCGCTTATTTTCCCCGCTTTAGTTTTTCTAACAAATACAGCCATATAGCTTTATCTAACTTTCTTCTAAGCTTTCAAAACACTGGAATCATATAATTGGCGCCATGCGCTCTGCTTTGCTGTTCTTCTGCCTCTTACTGCCTGCCTCGGTTGGGCTTGCCGCGCCACGGACGCACACTGTAGTGCTGGGTAGGTTGCGGGCTGTTGAATTCAGGTCTGATTCCGGCGAAGCACAGCAAGCCAGAGTGCGCGAGCTCATTATTGATGGCCGTCTCCGCGAATATACGACCGGCGCTCCGCATGAAGTCACAGATCGCCTTTTCGTGGTCCGCCGTGCCTATCGGATCAATGATTCTCTTCCTGACGATTCCAATAAATTTACGCAATGGGTCTGGCGATTAGGCGGATGGATCAGCGTTGACCGCCAGACAGGCCATGTAGCACAACTGAACCTGCCTGCGTTTGACAGCGATCTCTCCAATGCAACCTGGTATCGCGACTATGCCGCTTACTGTGGGACCTCTGATGACGGCTCCAAAAACTACATGATGGTTTCACAGCTTGGCAAACGAAAACCTATATTGAAAAAAGAGTATGCCGGAGAAACCTGCCCCGCGCCAAAATGGGAACGCTCTCCCAGCCGTGTTACCTTTATGACAACAG
>DASRCD010000700.1:0-9559 GCA_035653315.1 Candidatus Angelobacter sp. | reverse complement strand
ACTGGCAATTGGAAACTGGTCGGATTAACCCAAAAAATGACAAGGAAAAGAGCTTCGACAAGGCTGTCATAAGGCTGTCGAATGCCACTTGAGCTATTGTTTGCAACAAAAATGCTTACCCCCGGGTGGGTGCAATCGGCTGAGAGGACAGGCAGAAGGTTGCAAAATCGCCGAGATCGGTTCATCCCGACATCGCACGTCATCTGAAGGTGACCCGATTAAAGGCCTGCCTTCAATTGAAGTCAGGAAAGCCCAACAGTATGAAAGTGATAGGGATCTCTCGCTAGGCTCGAGATTTCAGCAAAAAGCTCCACACTTAAAAAAGCTCAAACCATGGTAGCTTTCTTTTTTCTTATCAAGAAATACGCCAGGCTCAGCACCACCAGATAAATTCCGGCGCTCTGGGCCGCCACGCTGGATTCGGACACCCACCAGGTGCAGGCGATTGCGGCGACAATAGCAATAAAACCCAGGATAGAGCCTGTGGCTCCCAGCGGAGAATACAATCCGGTTTCCCTGATCTGCTGCGCGGGAACTACGCGGCGAAAGCGCACATGGGCCAGCAAGGAGATCAGCCATGCCAGCATTCCTCCCACCAGCGCGGCGTTGATGATGTAAAGATAAGCATTGGCGGTGCGCAGTTGCAGCAGAATGGCGGCGACAATGCCCAGCATGGAAGCCAGCAGAGCGCCCATGGGCACTCCGTGGTGGTTCAGCAGGCCCATGCGTTTAGGCGCATAGCCTGAGCGCGCCAGCGAAAACAGCATGCGCGAGGTGACATAAAGACTGGCGTTTGCCCCGGAAAGCGCTGCGGTGAGCACAACAAAGTTCATGATGAAGCCGGCGGCGGGAATTCCCGCAACTTTAAACACGGTGACAAATGGGCTTTCAGAAACACCGGCATTTTGCCACGGCATTACGCCAACCAGCACGGCCATGGCGCCCACATAGATAAATGCCAGCATGGCAAAGGCGATGCGCGTGGCCCGCGCCACTTCTTTACTGGACCGCGCCTCGCCGGAAGAGATGGCGACCATCTCAATGCCGAGGAAGCTATAGAGGCCAAAAGAAATTGCCATCAGCGGGGCGGGCCATCCTTGTGGAGCAAAGCCGCCATTGGCCAGATATTGGGCATGGACTTTGCCGGCAAACAGCAATGCCGCGCCCATCAGGATGAAGACAAAAATGGTAACTACTTTGAGCAGGGCAAACCAATATTCAAATGTCCCATAATGTCCCACGGAGAATAGATTGATGGCCAGAAGAAAAAGCCCGAACGTGATCATCCATACCAGCGGATGAACACCGGGGAACCATTGCCGCATATAGGTTGCCGCCGCCACAACTTCAGAGCCAATGGCAATGACCACGGAAAACCAGTAACCATAGCGGGCAACAAAGCCCGCCCAGCGATTGACATAGAGTTCCGCATAGACTCCAAACGATCCTGCTGCCGGATGCACGGCCGACATTTCGCCCAGCGCCATGGCAACAGTCCAGGAGATGAGCGCGCTTAAAACAAAGGTGAGCACCACGGCTGGCCCGGCGCGATGAATGGCTGCTCCGGATCCCAGCAATAATCCCGTTCCAATAGAGCCGCCCACGGCCACCATGGCCATTTGGCTGGCGGTCAACTCCCTTTTAAGGCCCTGCTCCTGGTTTGTCATTGGGGAAGTTATATCGATTGTGAGGGAGGATTGCTACTGCTAGATGATTACGCTAGTTTGCTGGTCTTACTAGAAGTCCTTATAACAAGGATTGAGTGCTCCCGCAATTCCGCATAGAATTGCATATTCAGCCTCAAAAGCGGCCCGGCCCAGCCTGTTCGGGAGCAGTTTGAGGAAGTTGACCCAATGGCCGATATCTCCAAGCGACTGGAAAAAGCGGAAAAGTACCTGCAAAGAGGCAAGCCTGAAGCCGCTTTGGAGGAATATCTGGAAATTCTGCAGGAAGATTCCAGAAATGACCAGGTGCGGCAGGCCGCTGCCGATCTTTGTATTGCGCTGGACCGGCGTCCGCAGGCGGCTGAATTGCTCAGCTCTCTTTTTGACCAGGAATTTGAAGCCGGTGAGACCGCCAAAGGCTCGGTCACTTATAAAAAGCTCTCCAAGGTCACTGCACCCACGCCGCTCCAGACCTTCCGCTATGCCCAGCTGATTGAAAAGCGTGATCGCAAAGAAGCGCTGGAAGCCTACCAGTCCGCTCTCCAGGGTTTTGATCGCCAGAAAAAAGATAAACAGGCGCTGGCTGCCTGCAAGCGCATTGTGGAGCTTTCGCCCACCATTGAAAATCTTCAACTCACGGCGGAAAAAGCCGCAGCACTGGGAGAAGGCAAGACCGCAGCGGCAAACTTTGTCCAGCTTGGCCTTTTGCAGGATCAGGAAACGCCGGGCTCCGGCTTTCAGTCTTATGAACGCGCGTACAACTTTGATCCACTGAATTTTCAGGCCATCTTTCTTTATGCCCGCGGACTATTTGCCCATAACGCGGTGAAAGAATGCCTGACCGTTCTGGAAACCGTGGTCACGAAAGTAAAGGGACTGCCAGAATTGCGGGAGCTTTATGCGCATGCGCTGATGGCAGCAAAACGCCCTGCTGAAGCCGAACCTTATACCTGGGAGCTGTTTGAAAAAGACCCGCAACAACTGGAGGAAGTGGCTTCACTGGTGGGCGTTTATCTTGACGTGAGTGATACGCGCGGCGCATTGCAACTGGCCAAAAAGCTGGAAGAACATGAGACCCGCGCGGGACGCAGGCGCGAGTTTGTAACCAGCATGTATGAAATGTCTGACCGGCGGCTGCCCAGCCTGGGCTTTACTGAATATTTGGTAAAGCTTTTTGATACGGCCAACCGCGAGCATGAGTACAGCCGCACGCTGCTGAAACTTTTTCAACTGTATTACAACGCCGGAAAATATGGGCAAGCGGGCGAAACACTGGACCGCGCCGCGGAACTTGATCCTTATGAGCCGGGGCATGGCAAGCGCCTGGACATGCTGCGCGGGCGAATTGATGAGAACCAGTTCAACAGAATCGCTAATCGTTTTCAGCGGGCTGACAATAAAGCCGAGGTGCCTGTGGCGGCTCCGGAGCCCGCAACGCCTGCGGCTCCCACGCGTGAATCAGAGCCTACGGTGCTGGAAGACTTTATTCTTCAGGCCGAAATCTATTTGCAATACGGTATGCGATCCAAAGCGCTGGAGCGCCTGGAGCGCGTGAGCAAGCTCTTTCCTCATGAAGAGCAGAAGAATGAGAAGCTGCGCCATCTGTATATTTCCGCCGGATTCACTCCGGTCTATGAGGTGGCTGCCGCCGTGGCAAAAGCCGGAGTGCCGCCTCCCGCTGCTCCTCCAGCGCAGGCAAAGCAGCCTTCCGCGCCCGCTCCTGCTTCACCCTATGAAGAAAATGCGGTAGATAATTTTGCCCGCGTTACCGAGATCACGAGAAATATCTATCGCCAATCAACGGTAAAAAGCGTTCTCTTCACGGCAGTGAATGATATTGGCAAGCACTTCAATGCCAGCCGGTGTGTTGCCGGGCTTTGCACCATCGGCAAGCCGCCCTCTGCCGCGCTGGAATACTGCGCGCCCGGCATAAAACAATCGGACGTAATGGCCATTGTGAAGCTGATTGGATTAACGCAACAACTGGCGACTGCCGGCGCAGTTACGATTCCAAACGCCAAGTCATCGCGAGAACTGGCTCCTGCTGCCGAGCATATTCACGCGTTGAACATTGAATCTTTGTTGGCCGTGCCGCTGATTGATTCTGGAGAGCAGTCCGGCATTTTGATTCTGGAGCAAACTTCTCCACGGCAATGGCGGCAAACCGATGTTGTCGTCCTAAAAACTATCGCTGAGCAGATGGTGCTGGCCGTGAGCAATGTCCGCCTGCGCACCCTGATGAAGACGCTGGCCGTCACCGATGAAAAATCCGGCTTGCTCAAGCGCTCTTCTTATCTGGATGTTTTACTCTCTGAAGTCCGTCGCTCTCTTCAGCAGAAGACGCCCATGACGCTGATGCTGCTTCACTTTGGCAAGGCGTCCGCTCTGGTGAAAGAGATTGGCGAACCTGAAGTGGAGAGTATGATGCAGCAGATTGGGCAGGCCCTGGCTTCCCACATCCGCCAGAATGATGTGGCCATTCGTTATGATTTCACCACTATCGCCCTGCTGCTTTCTGATACCACGGAGAAGAACGCTTTCCTAGTGGTGGATAAGATGCGCAAGGTGCTTGCGCCGGTGAAAATTCCCGGGCACGAGCGCACGCCGCCCATCAGCGTGGGAATTGCAGAAGCTGTATTGCAGGAGCGCTTTGATGCCGTGGATATTGTCACTGAGGTAATCAACCGGGTGGAAAATGCGCTGGAGATTGCCCGTGCTGAAGGCGGCAATAAGGCGCACTCGCTTGCGCCGGTACTCCAGCCCAATGCCGTTGCCTGAGAAGGCTGATAAGGAAAAAAGAAGTGGACCGCAATGTTCATGGCGGTCCACTTGCGTAGCGACTGAGGCCACAGCCGCTAACTCTATCTTGATCTTGTCTGTCAGCCTGTAATCCCGATGACAATTCAGTGGGCCAGGCTAAACGTTCAGGGCTTCTTTACTCTGCTTTCTTATAGTGAAACTCGGAAGCAAACCGTTTCATGAAATTTGTAAGCCGGTCTTGCCGGAGCTGCCGCCTATCGTGAGGCTACTGTGGTTGTCTTTGCTGTGGCTGACGGCGCAACTGCCGTTCCGGGCTTTTTTGATTTTGCAACTACCACTGGTGCTTTGCCTTGGCCGCAGAAGCCTGCGCGGCGGATGAGTGCGAGGCGCGCTTTCTGGCTTGTATCCGATGAGCGGGTGCTTTCTGGTTTGGAGAGTCAAAGTGGTCGGGACTGACTTCAAACTGGGCCAGAGCCGGGACTGCGCTCATCAACAGGGTTCTTCAGCATGGCCAATTCGGCCTGGTGCAAGGCTCCACCGCAGCCAAAGCCTTGTTTTAGCCTCTGTAATACACGATCATTATTTCGCAACGTCTTCTAGAAAGCGAACACCACCTGTAAATCAATGCGCCGGTTGGCCGATTGAGTATTGAAAACTCCTCCGGCCAGCGCAGTGGATTGTCCAAACAATCCAGAGCTAAGATTGCCAATCGGCGGCGCGGGGTTGACGTTATTAAATATGTTGCGCGCATTCACGCTGAAGGTAAGACTATAACGCTGGTTTGATCTTTCAGCTCCAAACGGCCCACCCGGACCGCCACCACGCGGGCCTCCGCCCATGCTCCCAACCGGTCCGCCGGGGCCTCTGCCGCCAGCGCCACGATTGCCTCTTTGGTTGTTCTGGTCAGCATTATTTGCAGCTTCCATCTTTGGACCAATGCCAATTGTTTTGCTCACGCGCATGTTCAATGCAAACTGCGCCGGACTGGTTCCAAAGTTCATGGGAATAATGGTTTCGCCGGGTGTTGGCGATACATCAAAAGCGCCGAAGCTGGTTTGTACAACGTTGGTGCTGGTAGAAGTCGCAAATGCCGGACGGTCATTGATAATTGTGTCGCCGTTCAGGTCCTGGCCGGTGATGATGTTGAAAGGCGCTCCGGAATTGGCCACCATGAACGGACTCACGCGGAAACCATACGGCAATGAGAACGTTCCTCCAAAGAACAACCTATGCCGCACATCAAATGCGGCGCGCCCGTAATCGGCGGCAACCCCAAGCGTGGGATCGGAAGGAAAACTGGTAGCGCCGGCAGTATTGCTGTTCGCATGGCTGAACATATAAAAGCTGAAGATGGTCAGCTTTGAACCTGCGCGCATATTGAAGTTGGTGATCAACTGGTTCTGGTTAAAAACTCCACCTGACTCAAACTGGTATTGCAGCGGAAGCAGGCTTGCCACTTCAGAAAAAAGCTGATGCACGCCGTGTGAATGGATGAAGGTTTCAGTAAGCGTTGCATTTTTAGTGAGCTGCCGTTCTACTGATCCGGCAAACTGCACGGTATAAGGAGCGCGAAGGTTTGGATTGATTGTATAGGTATTGGTTGAAGAAGTTGCTCCAACCAGGCTGCTGGCCGGCGGCAGCACTGGATACGTCGCAAAAAGCGATTGCAGAGTGGCTTGGGCGGCAAGGCTCGCGGCGCTATTATCGCCGGTGTTATTGATGGTGATTTGCTGCTGGTTCACTCCGTTCAGCCGCTCTGCCTGCATAATCAGGCTTTGCGTAAACCGGTCATAAAAAATACCAAATCCTGTGCGGATCACGGTCTTGGGTGGAGCATTCTTCTTCCCCAGTCCCCATGCCAGGCTCAGGCGTGGAGCCCAATCATTATGGTCATGGATTCCATTCTGCGTTTCGTAGCGTAAACCGTAGCTGAGAGTCAGGTTCGGCCGGAGCTTCCAGTCATCTTCAGCGTAAATTCCCACATCCACAAATGTGTTTTCAATCAGGGGATTGCCCGTAACCAGCGTGAATTGCGTTGGAGTTTTGTTATTGAAGTTCGTCAGTGAACTGATTGCCGGCCCATTGGGATTACTGGGATCTGTTGTGGCTCCAAACGTGAAAATGCCATTGAAGTTCTGGGTGGAATTGCTTGAGTTCGCACTGCTGCGAAGCCGTCCGCCCAGCCGCCAGAAATGGTTCCCCTTATTGATGGATGTGTAGTTCTGCACCTCATAATGCGTGGTCAGGATTGAATTAATGCCAATGGGATTTCCGCCCGTTACAAACTGGCCAAGCACATTGATTTCCGGCGTGGTAGCAAGAGGATTCTGGTCTGTAGTGGTGCGCTGCCATTCAAAGCGGGTTTCATTGATTACATGCGGGCTCAGGATTTGTGTATCGCTGACCTGAATTTCATTCTCATCCGCCGTTTGGTTGTACCCTTGCGAAGGCAGTGACAACTGCCCGATACCATCATTCTGTTCATTATTGTGCGTAAATTGATAGCGCACCATCAAGGTATTGGAAGATGCAAGCTGATAATCCAGCCGGGCGCTCAGGCTTGTGCGTATGCGCGGATTCAGCAGTGGAACCACTGGCTGGTTCGCCGCCGTGAACGCTTCCGGCAGCACGACCGTGGATTCATTGATATTGCGCCGCTCCGCATTGAACTGGTAAGAAGCCTTTTTACCAATCGGCCCGCCCACGTTGCCGCTGATCATCTGTGTGCTGAAGTCAGGCTCAACCGCTGCAAATGGATTCAGGGCATCAAAAAATGAATGATTGTCATTAAAAAAAAACTGACCATGCAGCTTGTCCGTGCCGGGCTTGGTAAGAATTTCAATGCGGCCATATCCCATACGGTCATATTGCGCGGAAAAAGGGTTCTGGTTAATGCGAATTTCGCGGATGGACGATTTGGGCGGAAGCTGCCCGCCAGTGAATCCGTCAATATAAATCTGGCCGCCATTCGGGCCTGCTGAAGGTCCGGCCAATGCCTGCAACTCTGACTGCAATTCATCCGGGTCGTCAGAAAGTGCGTCCAGGTCTTTGCCGCTGAGCACCACGCTGTTGGCATTGTTGTCTGAATTGGTGCTCACCTGCGCGCCTTCGCCCTGCACTTCTATGGTTTCTTCTTTTACAAGAATCTCCATAGCTATATCGGATTTCTTGTCTTGTCCCGCCGCAATCTCCACTTCCTGCGTGATAGGCGCAAAGCCCTTGGCGGTGGCACTCACCGTATATTTACCGGGAGCCAGGCCTTTCACGTCGTAAGCTCCCACACCGTCTGACTTTGCGGACACAACCAGTCCGCTGGAATTTTTCACTGTAATACTGGCCCCGGGAATCACGGCTCCGGTGGGATCAGTTACTTGTCCGTGCAGCCGGCCCTGAGCTTGTGCAAATGCGGGCACGGTAACGGCGAAAATCGCCAAAATTGAAAGAACAAGGACGCAAGTACGCAGTCCTTTCGGCCAGAAATTCATCAATCTCTCCTCAACATTGAGTATGGGCTTACTGCGGTCCAGCATCGCCGCCGGGCGCGCTCATGTTCCATCCAGAAAAAAGTGCGGCTGCGCTGCTGCCGTTGGGTGAAGCCGTAAGAATTGGTTCAACGCCCGCCAGCAAGGTAATGGCGGTAACTTCTCCGCTGCCGGTCCCCTGCGTGGCAACAATCATGACTGCATCTTCTTTCTGCAACTCCGGCAGCGTCACGCTGGGGATGCGATTCAATATCTGCTGGAAATCAGGACCACCGCCGCCGCGTGGGCCTCCACCAGCGCCTCCTGCAGGAGTGGTGGCCGCAGGCGCGCCGGAACTGCTTGCAGGTTGTGCTGAAGCGGAAGCTCCGCCCTGCCCTGCCTGCGTGCCGCTCTTCAGGAAAAATGCCAGTCGCTGCGCCATTTGCGGAGCAAGTTTGCGGAGCTGCGAATCAGAATTAAATTTCACCACCACTGTCTTCTTCGCCAGGATATCTTTCACGGTAATTGTGTTATTCGGCACATCCATCGCTGTAATCGTTCCAGCGATATTGCGGAACGTCCCGGAAATGACCTCTTCCGCGGTCAGTTCCTTGCCATCCGCACTGCGGGTGCCCCGCGCGCGAAGTTGGTCTCCCTTGTGAATCTGGTCCAGCGTGCCTTTCTGCGCATCAGAAAACTTCACTGAGTCAGGCGAGTAGCGCAGAAAGCTTGTGTCCTTGGATGTTTTGACGGTCACGCTGTAAGTTGGCGTAACGGCAACGGTGATAATCCCTGTGGAGGGATCAATGGCGCTCACAATGCCGCCGGTTCCCCGCTTCTGCCAGTCTTCGCGGTCATGCTGCTGCTTCTGCGCAACATCTGCCTGCTTCATTACAATGATGGAAGTAGCGGCAATAGAATTGTTGTCACCGCCCTGGCCTCTCACCAGCATACGGTCGCCGACCTGAAGATCAGGCATGGTTAACGGCGTGGCGCTTTTCAGGTCCGTTGAGCCTGGCGCAAGACGGACAATCTTTGTACTGTCAGAAACTGAGACGTTTACCTCCGGCCCGGAATCGGACTTGAGCACCAGAGTCTGGCCCGAAATCGACTTCACTGTTCCAACATTCCTGGCGGCGCCTGTGTTGTTCTGTGCTTGCAATTCCAGCCCATGCATTTGCGAGACCAGTGCCAGACAAATTACAGCCGCCAATGCGCCCAAGCGCACGCCTTTGATTGCCACTGTTTTAAATTGAACCAATCGCAACTCTCCCATTTATATTCGGCTTTTGATATTTGGAAGTGGTGAAGACCTGCTTGGACCTATTTCAACTCTTCCTTATCCAAACCATGCATCATGTTTTCAGGTGCTTTCTATTATATGGACGAGGTAAGAATATGTACCTCAAAAAGACGCCCGATCCTTGTAAAAAGGAAGCAAAACTTTTGTTAAGCTGAGCCGTTTTGCGGGCGTGAGCGAAGGCGTAGCCGAAGCGGGAGTCCGCAGGCGAATCCTGAGCCAGCGTCAGCGGCGAAGGATCTAAGTTCTTGAGGCTTTAGGTCTGAAAGGGGGAAGTCGGAATCATGTTGTAGAAGCCGTTTTGCGGCGTGAGCGAAGGCGTAGCCGAAGCGGGAGTCCGCAGGCGAATCCTGAGCTAGCGTCAGCGGCGAAGG
>DASRCD010000699.1:0-4444 GCA_035653315.1 Candidatus Angelobacter sp. | reverse complement strand
CGGCAAAGTTACTACTAAGTATATATTTCACCACCACCCAACCGGGGGTACGCCTTTTTATTGCAAACAAGCTGAAGTGACATTCGAGCCGTTTCTGTTAAGCACTCCGTTAAGCAACAACGTCGTCGTATGACCTACGGTTTTGCTAGAGAGCCAAGCTCTCCGGCTTTTTGGTTCTTATAAGTTATCAGGAAGGAAAGCTCGAAGCCCTATGCTAAATTGATGGCACTATCTTCCGAATAACGCTTTTTCTGACGAGCACTCTCTTCAGTTGGATTTTGAAGATATGAAATCAGATCTTCAAGGCAGATCACCTGAAACGCTGCGCCACCTGTAATGGTGTGCGTAAGGCCGTGCGTGAAACCATGAAATTGCCGGTGGTGTGTGTTGTCATTATCCAGGTATGAAGTAACATCGAACCACCCCCGCCACTTTTCCCCAATCTCCCAGACTATGGCAAGCTTTACGTCCTTCCACTCCTTTATTTCATTACTAAACTCTTCGATAAGAGCATCTAGCGAAAACTTGTATTCTAAGATTTGAACGGGCGATTCGGTTGTTTCAGACACGCCGGCGAATTGCTCTTTTGATACTCCAAGCGGATTTTGCTCGCTCAGAATATATTTTTCGAACGGTGGATCCAGTCGTATCCGGTAGAGCCCATCGTACTGATTGAATTGGCTTGATGACAAAAGCTGTATTCCCCTCACCAGGCCCGATGACAGCATTTGATTAAAAAGGGCGACAACGTCCTGCTCCACCATCGGAGCTGACGTTATAGGTAGTTCTTCCGTAGGCATAAACAGCCCCTTACCCTTGATCGTCAATGGAAATTTTTTCTCGTGTTCTTTCTGTGTTTCAATCCACTGGCTAAGCTTCATTTGCTGCAAAAGTTCAGGAGCACCAGTGTTGCGACGGAGCAATGTCCCGTAAAATTTGCGAAATGCCGTCACTGCCGAGACCGACAGCTTTTCGGCAACCAATGTATGCTCCGGCTGGAAACCCTTCCTTCCAAGGTCAGGTTCGGCATTTTGAAAATGGATTACTACATGAGTGATGTTCTGGAAACCAATATTGTTAGTCAGCGGAATCGTGATTGGGTTGCCCTGCGGCATGTGCTTTGTAGCCTGCTGGAGTCCGCCCCGTAGGAGTCTAGCTCCCTTTCTGAGTTTCAGAACATCATCGTTGTAGTAATCCCACAAATCTGTTGAGAAGCCCATGAACACATAAACTTTCAAGCCGAGATCTTTCACCAGCTGCTGCTCAGCAGTCGTCAACGAGGACTTAATCGGGCTGTTGCCTTCCAGAATGTCAACTCCTGCCCATTCTCCCCAGAGACCATTTAAATTCGTAAAACGGGGTGGGATTTTTGAGATATCCTGTCCTTTTGCCGCGCGTGTTTCTTGGTTTTTCAGATACTCTTTAAGATTAGCCGTCTTACCCAGCACCTCGTGTGGATATAAATAATGGGGCCGGTTAATTTCCGATACCGTCGCTACTCCGGTCTGATCAATGACGGTGAGTAGCACTTGCGCTTTTGGGGCAGCGTCTCCGTTCAAATAGATTCCCCCAACAGGAGTATGCACACGGAGAATACACATCCACTGGTCTGCCGTGCTAGCACCGAAATATTGCAGATCTTTTGGCCGAATATTCTGCCCGACTAGCCGGAGGGTCATTGACGTGCCTTTATCTATGCTAAAGAAGGGCTCGTGAGTAATCGCGTTTTTCTCGACCTTTGGCCGGTTGACAACACCCGCGTTGTCATCGAGCCAATCACGTCCAGAAAGCAGCACCCCGCTATAGATCGAGTCGGGGCTTTGGCGAGTTGCGACTTCCAGGTGATTAAATCCATATCCAAGATAAGTCGCCCCGACACCTTTGCTGCCACGCGAAACCCCCGCTTTGAAAGACAGGTTTGGTTTTAGAAATTGCTTGAACTGCGCCAGGTTCATGCCAGTCCCATTGTCTGTCACTGAAACGCGACTTCCCTGCAAGTCGATCGTGATCCATATTTTGGGGCTGTAAACATCTCCCTCTTCGAGCGAGCGCCGGTCAACGGCGTCAAGCGCATTCTGAAGCAGCTCAGAAAAGAGATCGTAATACCCTGTATAACTCTTTAGAATGTTTGCAATTTCGCGTTTTTGTGCAGCAACAACGACTCCAGGGTCGTCAGACGGGACCAACGGATCCCAGGAATCAAGCGGTACGAGGTGAACTGAGGATGCGCTCATTTGCAGTTATTCTACATAGTTGCTGCCAGGTTAACGAGTGTCCGGGGTTCACCTGATTACCTTCGATTTTAGAGAATCAGATAGGATAACTGTCCTTCTTAGATTTCCGTATAAATCTAGCTAACTGCCATACAAAACAGGTAGGAAAACTGGATAAAACTCTGGGCTTAAAGTGGCCGAGGCGCTCTGGTCATTTTGCTACACTTGCATCCCCCCGAGTAGGAAACCAAAATGGTACGACGCAAAGCTGCTCCAAGGCTGTCTGCACTGATGGACACGGAAGTGATCTATTGCGGAGACAACTTGGATCAACTCCCGAAGATCCCACCTCAAAGCATTGACCTGATCTATATTGATCCACCATTTAACTCTAATCGCAACTACGAGGCCTTTTGGGGCGAGCGCCGCGAGATGCGCGCGTTTGAAGATCGTCACACTTCGAGTCAGGCCTATATTGATTTCATGCGGCCTCGCTGTGTAGAGCTGGCACGCGTGCTAAAGCCATCCGGCATGTTTTTCTATCACTGTGATTGGCATGCCAGCCATTACGTAAAGGTAATGCTGGATCAGATTTTTGGCGAGAACAACTTTGTAAATGAAATTATCTGGAAACGGCAATCCTCTCACAACGATGCTAAGCAGGGCTCAAAGCACTTAGGCCGTGTTCATGACACAATCTTCATGTACGCGGGAAGCGATCAGTACAAGTTCAAACATCTCTACAGGCCATACGACTCTGAGTACGTCACAAAATTCTATCGCCATGTAGAACCCGAAACAGGCCGCCGATACCAACTCGGTGATCTTGGCGCACCAGGCGGGGCATCGCCTTCCAAAGGTAACCCTCATTACGAGTTTCTGGGGGTGACTCGCTATTGGCGATATAGCAAGGAGAACATGCAGAAGTTGTACGACGCTGGCAAGATCGTCCAAACACGCCCAGGAGCCGTACCCCGATTAAAACGATACTTGGATGAAGGAAAAGGAGTGCCACTCGGTTCAGTGTGGGATGACATTGGACCAGTACAAGGCGGAGCTGAAGAGCATGTTGGTTTCCCAACTCAAAAACCGGTAAAACTTCTAGAACGGATCATCGAAATAGCTTCTGATCGCGGCGACGTTGTGCTTGACGCCTTCTGTGGTTGCGGCACTGCGGTAGTTTCAGCTCAAAATTCAGGGCGTCACTGGATCGGCATTGATGTTTCACCAACAGCATGCCGAGTTATGGCTAAGCGCCTCCGGGATCAGTGCGGTCTGACTGAAGATGAAAGGCTTTGGAAGATCGGGCGTGGGTTCGTCGTGCGAGATCTTCCCTGGACTGAAGAGCAGTTACGCAGGCTTCCTCCATTCGAGTTTGAGAATTGGGCGGTAATCGCAATTTCTGGCACACCAAACAAAGCTAAGGTTGGAGATATGGGGATCGACGGACGGCTCTTTCCAATGTCTTCCGTACCCAAGGGGAGAGCTAGTACAGACCAATTTGCTTTCATGGACGAGTGGTATCCAATTCAAGTGAAACAAAAAGACAAGGCGGGTCGCCCGGACATAGACCTTTTTGAAGCTGCGATGATCCGTGAGAATCGCGATAAAGGTTACTTTGTTTGTTTTGACTACACCAGTGACGCGATTCAGGAGATCAGGCGATTTAAGGATAAGACTGGCCGTCAAATTATTCCTTATCGCGTAAATGAGTTACTTGAAGATCACGATGTGGCAAAGAGAATTCCACCATCACCGGCAAAAGCAAGCGTTGGACAATTGATAAAACGGAGCAGAGCCTAAGTACAATCTGGTGACCCTGGCAGGAGTCGAACCTGCGACCTGCGGTTTAGGAAACCGTCGCTCTATCCATCTGAGCTACAGGGCCACTCCTTAAAATTGTAATGGCCGATCAAAACGCGTGCAAACGCGCAGATCTTCGCTGCAAAATAAAGAGCAATGGAACCGCGTTTTGTTTCTCGCATGTTCCAGGCCCCATTCCCCATGGATGAGTAATCAGAAAATACGACCCTTCACACAACCACTCTTTAGATAGGGATCCCTTGATCATTTGTATTCAACGATTGTGTTGAAAACTTGCCAAGATAGGCTGAAAGAGTGCCGTCCGTTTTGATCGCAAAGACGCAGCCATCCTGCCAGATTCCATCCAGCGGGCGAAACTCGCCGGGCGGATCGCCCTGATTGCAATGTATGTCATGGACGCCCAGCCC
>DASRCD010000698.1:0-8980 GCA_035653315.1 Candidatus Angelobacter sp. | reverse complement strand
GGCGGAAATTTCTGGAGCTATGACTGTCCTGAGGCCGTGCGTGAAAAAATGAAATACATCCGTCATCACCATCTGGCCGGCGTCATGTTCTGGGAGTTAAGCCATGACACGGCCGACAGTGAGCTGCTGCACACTCTGGATGCAGCCGCCCGGCACTGACCTGATCGAGAGAGCTATGATTCGATTCTTGCCCTGGAAAATAGCTCATTGCGTAAGACTTCACGCCGTATCTTTCTGCTCTCAGCCGCGACCTTCTGCGGAGGTTTATACTTCTTGATATGAGTATCTTTTCAAAGAAAACGCAGGTAGCTGAAGCCAATGCGGAAAAGCAGGCTGGCCGGCAGGGCGCAAATATAACGCCTGAAGAAGTAACGATTGTTGAATTCACTGATTCCGGTGAGCGCAAAGACACGGTGCATGTTCCCAAGATCGTCAAGAGTGACGCCGAATGGCAGCAGCAGCTTACGCCCGGTGCTTATGGCATCACGCGGCATGATGACACGGAAAGAGCTTTTACCGGGCAATACTGGAACAATCACGAGAAGGGCATCTATCGCTGTGTTTGCTGTGGCACCGCATTGTTCAGCTCAGATACTAAATTCGAATCCGGCACAGGCTGGCCAAGCTTCTACGAGCCGTTGGCTAAAGAGAATGTGCAAGAGATTAATGATGATAGTTTCGGTATGCGCCGGACCGCTGTCGCGTGCGCGCGTTGTGATGCGCATCTGGGCCACGTCTTTCCCGATGGGCCCCGACCAACCGGCCAGCGCTACTGCATGAACTCTGCATCGTTGAGCTTTGTGAAGAAGTCGTAACGCTGGGCAATGGGCTACTTTGTAGCCCATACCTACCGCTGGGCATAGTGTGAGAGTGGAAGAAGGCGGCGTCAAGGCCGAAGCAGGCGTGAAGAACGGAGCAGGCACTTAAGCGGAAGCCGGCGCTAGCGGAGCAGGCGCAAGGGCGGAGCAGACGCAAGGCGGAAGCAAGCACTAAGCGGAAGCCGCAAGGGTGGAAGAGCGGCCCTTTAGGGCCGCGTTAGAGATGCAGAGAATTTGGGGCTTCAGCCCCGGAAGAAAAATACATGATTCATACATTGATAAAATTGCTCGCCATATCTTGTCTCGCCAGCACCATTGCCTGCCACGCTTCCAGCGCTGCTGTAAGGCTGCCTGATCCCGCTTCTGACACGCCGCTCAGTAAAGCCAAAAGCACGCAAACCGTGGTCCTTGCAGGCGGATGCTTCTGGGGCATTCAAGCAGTATTTGAGCATGTAAAAGGAGTCACCACCGCTACCGCGGGATACGCCGGCGGCTCAGCCAATACGGCGCAATATGAAACCGTGAGCACAGGTAACACAGGACATGCCGAATCCGTAAAGGTGGTTTATGATCCATCGCAGGTTTCGTTCGGCCAGATATTAAAAGTATTTTTCTCTGTTGCGCATGATCCAACAGAGCTGAACCGGCAAGGACCGGATGAAGGCACGCAATATCGTTCGGTTATCTTCTATTCGAATGAAGACCAGAAGCGCATTGCGCAGGCGTATATTGACCAGCTCAATCGCGGCAAACTTTTTCCCGGTCCCATTGTGACGCAGGTAGTCGCATTGCAGGCGTTTTATCCTGCTGAAGGTTATCACCAGGATTACGCGGAGCATCATCCTCATGATCCTTACATTGCCATCAATGATCTGCCTAAGCTTGATCATCTGAAACAGATGCTGCCTGAGCTGTATGCTGGCAAATAAGTTCACGGGAGCAGCGTAAGCTTTGCCGCCCATCATCAACGCACAAGGATTCAGCAAAGCGTTCGGCGCTTCGCCGCTCTTCCATGAGATCTCCTTCACTATTTCTGAAGGCGACCGCATTGGCCTGATCGGGCCAAATGGCTCAGGCAAATCCACGCTGCTGGGCGTTCTTGCCGGCAGAATCGAGCCGGATAGCGGCAACGTTGCCGTACGCAAGCACACACGCCTCAGCTACGTGGTGCAGGAGTCGCAATTTAAATCCGGTGATACCGTCCGCTCCGTGGTGATGAAGTCGCTGGAGCATAGCGCCGTTCCGGAAGCAGAGCGTGCAGGCCGTTTATTTGAGACATTGGGCCGCGCAGGCTTTGAAGACTTTGATGCTGAGGCTAGCAGGCTTTCCGGTGGTTGGCGCAAGCGCCTTGCGATTGCTGAAGCCTTGGTGCAGCAGCCGGACGTGCTTCTGTTAGACGAACCGACCAACCATCTTGATCTTGAAGGTATTGAATGGCTGGAAGAATTGCTGCGCACGGCCCAGTTTGCCTGCGTCGTCGTGAGCCATGATCGTTACTTTCTTGAAAATGTGGCCACGCAGACAGTGGAATTGAACCGTGCTTATCCTGATGGTCTTCTGCGTGTGCCGGGCAATTACAGTGAATTCCTGGAAAAGAAAGAAGAGTTTCTGCTGGCGCAGGAAAAACATCAGGAGTCGCTGGAGAACCGTGTGCGCAATGAAATTGAATGGCTGCGTCGCGGCCCCAAAGCACGGACAACCAAGGCCAAGGCCCGCATCAATACCGCCAACCAACTGATCGGCGAATTGGCAGACCTGAATACACGCACACGCACGGCCACTACAAAGATTGAATTTTCCGCTACAGACCGCAAAACCAAGCGCCTGGTGGAACTTGACCACGTCACTTACAAAGTTGGCGAGCGCACGCTTTTTGCCGGTCTGGATTTCATCATTACCGCAGGGAAGCGCGTTGGACTGGTTGGCCCTAACGGTAGCGGCAAGACAACGCTGCTTCGATTGCTTCGCGGTGAAATACAACCTGTCTCCGGAGAAATCCGCCGTGCGGATTTTCTGCGCGTGGTTTACTTTGACCAGAATCGCGTGCTCGATCCGGAAGTAACACTCCGCCGCGCGCTCGCGCCAGATAGCGATTCGGTCATCTATCAGGACCGCGTTGTGCATGTGGCGTCATGGGCTTCACGATTTCTCTTTACCGGCGAGCAGCTCAATCAACCTGTGGGCCGGCTTTCCGGCGGCGAGCGGGCGCGTGTTCTGATCGCGCAGTTAATGCTTCAACCTGCGGACGTTCTCTTGCTTGATGAACCTACGAATGATCTGGATATACCGACGCTGGAAATATTGGAAGAAACTTTGCTCGAATATACCGGCGCATTGGTGCTGGTAACGCATGATCGTTACATGCTGGATCGTGTCTCCACCGTGGTCCTTGGGCTGGATGGCTGTGGCAAAGCATCTGCTTTTGCCGACTACACGCAATGGGAAGCATGGCAGGCAGAGCAAAAGAAGCCTGTTCAAAATACTGCCGCGCAAACAACCGCTCCTTCCAGGAGCGCAGAACCTTCCGCAAAGAAAAAGCTCTCTTATCTTGAAGCCCGCGAGTTTGCCACAATTGAGGAACGCATTGCGCAGGCGGAAGAAGTTTTGCAGCAGAAACGCGCAGCCGCGGAGAATCCGGCAATTGCCAGCGATGCACAGAAGCTGCTTACAGCTCACGCCGAGCTGGATGAAACTCAGAAAGCAGTGGACCAACTCTATGCGCGATGGGCTGAGCTGGAAGGCAAACTAAGCTAAGAGTTTAGATTAGCCTTCAAAGTATAGTTGACTTAACTATCTTTGCACGTCATTATACCTATCTTTTCCAGCTCAATTATCAGGAGCAATATGTCTTTAAAAACTCGCGCTATCATCGCCATAGCGCTCATGGTTGGCTTTTACCTGTTGGCATTAGGGATAGCATTCGGGCTTGTGTGGATTCCCTATGCTCAATATGTTTATCTAGACTCTTTGAATCTCCGCCTTGCTTTTACTTGTATTGCGGGAGCCGGAATTATTTTATGGGCTATTTTTCCCCGGCAAGACAATTTTGTGCCGCCCGGGCCGCGGCTTGATGCAATCACCCAACCTCGCCTTTTTTCAGAGCTCAAGGACATTGCGCAGGCCACAAATCAGGAAATGCCTCAAGATGTATATCTAGTGTCGGAGATGAATGCCTGGGTGGCACAGCGTGGCGGAATTCTGGGAATTGGCAGCCGTCGGATCATGGTTTTAGGTTTGCCCCTCATGGCATTACTAAATAGGTCACAATTTCGTGCTGTCCTGGCGCATGAGTTTGGACATTATTATGCTGGTGACACAAAGCTTGGCGTCTGGATCTATAAGACCCGCACTGCCATCTGGCGGACAGTTACGCGTCTGGGTATTCACGGCTCATTCCTGTTTTTTCTTTTCAAATGGTACAACGAAGTCTTTTTACGGATTACATTGGCCATCTCACGTGCGCAAGAACACGCCGCAGATCGTCTCGCCGCCCAATTGGAAGGTGCGAACGCGCTTATTGAAGGATTGAAACAATTGCATCGCGGAGCAGCCGCATGGCAGCCCTATCTCCAATCCACGTGGCTTCCAATCGTCTCTGCCGGATACGTGCCCTCAATTTCGCAAGGTCTGCAATATTTCTTGCAAGCACCACAGGTAAATGCGGCGGTGGAGCAGCAGTTAGAGAAAGAGCTGAGTTATGGGAAGGCGGAGCCTCTCGATAGCCATCCTGCATTACCGGAGAGGATTGCTACATTGCAGGGGATGGAGGCGCTCAACATTCAGCAAAATCCTGCATCTTCTCTTGAATTATTTGAAAATTTGCAGGAAATAGAAAAGCTTTTGACTACGTTTATAACCGGGAAATCTCTGCAGACGGTTCCATGGAGTGAGGTCTTAGATAAAGTCTGGCTCTCCAAGTGGAGAGAGCAAGTGGTGTATCAGCAGGAAGCCCTTCGCGAGGTCACCACGTCAAATCTCGCGGACGAACTGCAGTCCGGAGCTTTGCGGCAAAAATTAAAAAATCCTCCTGGTATGTGGCCGACTACAGAGGAGAGGGCCCGGATGGCGCGCACGGTTGCAGGTTGTGCTCTGGCGCTTCTTCTTTATCAGGAAGGATGGGCGGTTCATACACTTCCAGGCGAAATACATTGTGAAAGAAACGGAGAATCAATAAACCCATTTGAGCTGGTTAAAAAATTCGGAAAAGAAATGTCTCAGGAACAATGGCTGGAGCTCTGCACAAGATTGGGCCTTAAGGGTAAACCATTGTTGCAGAAAACAAGTACCGCAGCAGCCGCGAATTCATCAATGAAATAGTCTGGGTGATGTAGCTGCGCCTGACATCGTTGGACTTCAACGCAACTCAAACAGGGAAACGATAAAAACCCGTTCCATCACCCCAACGCAGATTTAAGATGCGCGCTGAGAAATAAAGGAAGTCTTTGCTTCGCAGGTATTAAGAGCTGGAACAACTCAGAAATTTTCTCAATGCTGGCTTTCTTCCGCGGCAATCACCAGAGTTCAAATTCGCATCTTACAAATGTTCCGTTGAACCCCGAATGAAAATTGCCCTGATTGCTCCTCCGTTCATTCCTGTGCCTCCTAAAAAATATGGGGGTACTGAGTTATTCGTTGCAGAATTGGCACTTGGACTAAAACTTAAAGAAATTGATGTAGTTGTTTATACCAATGGTGAATCCACGATTGACGTGCCTGTGCGCTGGCTTTATCCGCACAGTGAATGGCCCTTGCCGGGCGAGGCTGAAGGCACGCTAAAAGGCATAAATCATGCTGCCTGGGCCGTTAAAGAAGCGATAAAAGAAGCTGACATTATCCATTTAAACAGCGCTCCGGGGTTGAGCCTCTCCAGATTTATTGAGACGCCCATGGTTTATACGGTGCATCACGCTTATCAACCAGCGTTTTCTGAATTTTATGAGAATGCCCCTGAAGTTGCCTATGTGACCATCAGTGATTTTCAGCGTAAAAAACTTTTGCTGCCCAACATCCGCACTATTCATCACGGTATCAACCCGGCGCTTTATCCCATGCAGGAAAAAAAGCAGGAGTATTTGAGCTTCCTCGGAAGGATAGCTCCTCCGAAGGGAACGCATCTGGCCATTCAGATCGCGAAGCAAGCGGGTATTCCGCTGAAGATTGCCGGAGAAATCCAGCCAATCTATAAGGATTACTGGGAAACCCAGGTGAAGCCGCACGTCGATGGCAAATTTATTGAATACGTGGGCGAAGCCGGTATGGAAGAAAAAATTGAATTACTCAGCAACTCTCTGGCCATGGTTTTTCCCGTTCAGTGGGACGAGCCTTTTGGCCTGGTGATGATTGAAGCCATGGCTTGCGGCACGCCTGTTCTGGCATTTCCCGGTGGATCTGTGGCGGAAGTGGTGAAAGAAGGCGTGAGCGGATGCGTACGCAAGAGCGCTGAAGAATTGGCAAAATGCGTCCGGAGCCTGAAAATTCCCGCAAAAACCGTCCGTGGCTATATGGAAGAATTCTTTTCAGTACAGCGCATGACGCGGGATTACATCAATCTTTATTCTGAAATATTGCATAACCGCGTGGCTGAACTGGAGCGGCAGATTGTGGCATAAAGATCGTGGCATAAAAGGTAGAACACAATATCACGACAAATCGCATTTGGAATAAGCAATCTGGAACCTGAATTCGCATGAACGCAAAACTTGTTGTTCCTCAATCAGAACTGGTGGAGATTGCGCCTCCGTATCCGGAGCCAAGGCTTATCTATCAGGACGCGGAGCCGCGGAAAGCCGATAATCTCACCCTGATTGATGGCAAGACTTTTCTTTCCACCACCGTTGCTGGCGATATTATGCCACCCGGCGCGCCTGATGCGGGGTTCTTCCATGATGACACGCGTTTTCTTAGCCGCCTTGAACTGCGCGTGGATGGTTACAGGACCGTGGTGCTTTCTTCCAGTACGGAGCAGACGTTCGCTTCACAAATTGAATTGACCACCGGCAAGAGCACAACGCGTGACACGTATGAGATTCCGGAAAATACGGTGCACATCCGGCGCGAACAATTGCTGGCATCCGATACGCTGTACGACAATTTTTCTTTTGAAAACTTTAACTTCAAGGACCTGGAAATCACCATTGAACTGGCCTATGAAGCCGATTACATGGATGTTTTTCAGGTTCGCGGCGTAGCGCGGCAACAACCGGGCCATTACTATCAGCCCATTGTTCGGCGCGATTGCATTGTTTTCCATTATTGCGGGCTGGACCGGGTAACGCGTGAAACCGTGGTCCATTTTTCGCCGGAACCTGAATCAGTTGACGGTACAACGGCGCGCTGGAAACTGCGGCTTCCGCCGTTCAAGCGTTTTCAACTCCACACAACCATTGTTCCGCAAATTGAAAACAGGCGTTCACGCTCCAGCCGCCCGGACTTTGCGCAGCAACTGCGGATGCGCCGTGAAACGTTTGCCGTATGGGATTCGCACTCCAGCAGCTTCAAGTCCAGCAACAGCATTTTTGACAGGATGGTAGCCACCTGCAAGGGAGACTTCCATGCCCTCCAGATTCCAGACCAGAATGAGCGCGTTATCGCCGCCGGTATTCCATGGTTTGCCACCATGTTTGGCCGCGACTCAATCATTGCCGCCTATCAATCACTGCTGCTGAATCCGGAACTTGCCTCGGAAACCCTGCGCGTGCTGGCCCAGCATCAGGGAAAAGAAAAAAACGACTGGCGCGACGAAGAGCCGGGCAAAATTCTGCACGAGTACCGTGAAGGCGAAATGACCCGCGCCGGAGAGATGCCGTTTGGCCCTTATTACGGCTCAGTTGATTCCACGCCGCTCTGGCTCATTCTGCTTAGCGAAACTTTCAACTGGACTGCGGATGAACAGCTTGTAAAAGACATGCTGCCGCATGCCTATCGCGCACTGGATTGGATTGATCATTACGGTGATCTCGATGGCGACGGCTTCGTTGAATATCATCGCCGCTCCACAAAGGGCCTGGTCAATCAGGGATGGAAAGATTCTTGGGATGCAATCATGCATCGCGATGGCGAAGTGGCCAAATCTCCAATTGCGCTCTGTGAAGTACAGGGCTATGTCTATGAAGCCAAGTACAGAATGGCTTCGCTCATGCGCTCCTTCGGGGATACGCGCATGGCGGACAAGCTGAAAAAAGACGCGGCAGAGATGGTCAAGCGGTTTGAAAAAGCCTTCTGGATGCCGAAGCTCGGCTTTTACGCCATGGCTCTTGACCGTGACAAGCGGCAGACCCAGGTTATCTCGTCGAATCCCGGCCACCTGCTCTTTACCCGCATGTTGCCCCAAGAGCGTGCCAAAGCGATCACGCAGCGCTTTATGCGGCAGGATATGTTTTCAGGCTGGGGATGGCGCACCATGTCCCGCGAAGAGCGCATCTTCAACCCGCTCAGCTATCATCGCGGCTCCGTGTGGCCGCATGATAATTCCATCATCGCGCATGGCATGTCACTGTATGAATTTCGCGAGCCCGCGAACCAGCTCTTTGCATCACTGTTTGAAGCGGCCTTGAATTTCCGCGATTATCGCCTGCCTGAATTGTTCTGCGGCATTGAGCGGCAGGAGTTTGACGAGCCGGTGCAATATCCGGTCTCATGCTCTCCGCAGGCATGGGCCTCCGGCGCAGTCTTTTTAATGCTGATGTCGGTTTTGGGCATCCGGCCCAGCGCGCAACGCAAAGAACTGAACATTGTGAACCCATCCTTGCCGCCATTTTTAGACACTCTGAACATCCGCAACATGCGCATTGGCGGCAGCCGCGTGGGGCTCGACTTCACACGCCGCGGTGACCGCACCTTCTGCAACGTTGTGGACATTGACGGCGAGAAGCTGCTGGTGAACGTTGCGTTTAAAAAACGGTAATGTAGTTTTAATGACTCAATTACCAGATTACTCAATTACAAATCTCTCAGCTCTTGCGTGCAGCGTGTACAACATTTAGATTGTTCAGCGTTGAAATTTTCTGGAGGGGGAAGAATGGCAATCAATGTCCTGATCAAAAAAACTGGCCCTTATGTGCTCAGCGGTGATTTGAGCCAATTGGAAATCGCCGATGCCGATGGCAACAAGGTTGACATCAGCGGAAAACAAGCAATTGCGTTGTGCCGCTGCGGCGCATCCA
>DASRCD010000697.1:0-3401 GCA_035653315.1 Candidatus Angelobacter sp. | reverse complement strand
CTGCTTTCGGCAGGAAGGTTCCAATAGTGGAGCCCGTAATCAGTATCTTCCCTCCGCGGCTCACATAAATCTGCAAAGCATTTTTTTCTTCCGGGGAAGGACTAACAAAAGGATAGGCAAGCACCAACGTTGTGTGCTCGGGCTCTGCAGGCAGGCTGGTGGGAGATTCTTCCCAGCGCTCAACTTTATATCCAAGTTCCTGTAACAAAAGAAAAGCGGCTTTTGCACCCTTGCTCTGCGCGGAATAGGAACTGGGAATCGAACTTTCCTCTTCCGGATTGGAAAGCACGGCCAACGCCACAATCAATGGCAGAATGAAAACTGCGGCCCATATCAACAGCCGGCGATCGCTCTTTTCCAGCTTCATCGGCACCCCAGCTTTTCAAGCTGCACCAGGGTCTCCTGAAAGTCCGACTCGTTTGCGCTTCCGTATCCGTACCACACCACTTCCAGTTTCTGGGTGAGCGACGCCAGCACAGGATATTGTGAAGCCCTTGCTCCAATCAGGCGCAGATACTCGCGGGGCGTCCGTGCGCGGTTTGGCTTCCATGCGCCATGCTCTTCCAGATAAGCAATACCGGCCCAGTAGGCCAGATGAATGGCGTTGCGCCAGTCCTGTTGCTGCGCCAGATTGCGTGCATCCGCCAGCCACGCGCGCCAACCGCGGGCTGAAGGAGAAAAAGGAATGATCTCGCGTTGTGGGAACTCTTCATAGGGACGGCGCAGCCGCCGGACTGTCCATGCCAGCAACACTGCCACAGCCGCGCCCACCAGGATATAAATCAGAAGCCGCAACCAATCGAAACTTCCGCCTGCTCCTCCCATCCCTCCCAGCAGACGTGAAAGCCAGCGATAGAGCTTCGCCAACCAGGTATCTTTTACGGTGGGGCCTTGCACATTTTTAAATTCGCGCCGCGCAAGAATTTCACCCAGCTTGCTTTTGGAGGCCGCCGGATCGGTGCCAATTTTTCCGTAAGACCCAGCCGCTGTGTTCAGCTCCCGCACATAGCCCTGAACTGATTTCAGGATGGCGCCGCGCCTTTGCTCGTTGGCATTGGAAAATTCAGTCAAATCATCGCGCAAGCTCTTATAACTAACGTTGACCTCGCCGGAATCAATCTTGACTGCAACATGGTCCGGGACCGTGGAGATCACAGTCTTTGCACCCTCAGGATGAGATTGCAGCGCATCCACCTTTTCTGCAATCTCATGAAGCTGCTGCCTGTATTCGGATAAGGAAAGACTTTCCGCTCTTGCCGGTGAAATACCACACACAATCAACGCAATAAGGAAAGCAAGGCGGACCATAGTGTTACATCTTACCCAATCGCGCCTGGCGCTATGGCGGGATTCGGGGGCGGGGGCGGCGGAGTAATGTTCCCCATGGCATCCATCATGTATTGAAGGTCAAAAGCTTCCTTACGCACACGTTGATCGTAATAAACCAGGACCAGCGCGATGGTGACCACCGGGCCGGCTACAGTGCCGCCCAAAAACTCAGCAATATAGATCCAGATGGTGGCCGCAATGGAAAACTGGGTCTTGGCCGAGAAAATCATCGCATTGCTGGCAAGAAGAGCGGGCATCTGTAGCGCGTAGGTCAAAATGGCGCCCAACACGATAGTCAGGAAAGAAATACCAAAAATTTTCCCTTTCGCGCCGTTGGTGAGAAACCTGCTTCGCTTCAAGGCTTGTTTTGCCGGCAGCTTTTCCAGGGTGCAGGCAGGAATGGCAAGCGCGTAACGGCAGAAGGCATAAATCATCCAGACGGTAGCGCCTAATATTGCAAGGCCGCCTATGAGAAATACAAAAACCATCACCAGTAATAATGAACCCGGATTGTTTTTGCCCATCATCGCTACGCCAACAGCCATTCCTATAAGGACAAGGTAAAGCAGCAGAAATGGCCCAAAGGCAAGGGCCAGAACGCTGAGAAGCACCCTGACGATTCTTCCAAAAATACGGCTTACCTCGCGATAAGACTCAGCGATGCTGGTTGTCTTTCCCAGATGCACCATGGAAACCGCATATGCCGTTGCGCCTGAAGCCAGCGACGTTCCAAATAGATAAATGATGGTTCCCACAATGAAGCCAACAATTACTCGGACGAACAAAGCCTGAAAGAATTGCGGGGTAAAATCCTCCGGTTGTTGAGGCATTACCATTGGGCCAAAAATTTTCAGTTGAATAAGCATTGCAATCAGCCGCAGGGCCGGAGTGAGGATGGCGATTCCCGCAAACAAGACAAAATTATTTCTGTATAGATAAAAAGTCCGGTCCAGCACCTGGGAAGTGCTCATGGGCCGTAAAGCCAAATCCATTGCAGTCATTCTCCCTTAAGGATGGGCTGATAGTAGCACAGAAAACAGGGGAGTATCCCTGCATACCCTTATCGCTTTTCTTTAAAAATCCAGCTAAATACATTACTTTTTATCGTGCCGCGGCTTCTGGTAGGATTAGCAGCTTCCTTTGAAGAGGTGGACCCATGAAACATTTATTGACCCTGGCTGTAATTTTTCTTTTGATGTCTGCTGCGCTTGCTCAGCAGGAGCAGAACGCGAAAGTGCCGGTCATAACCCGTTATGTGCGTTGCGGCGCTCTGATCCAGCCAGATACCGGCAAGGTGCAGCGTAATGTATTGATCACCATTCAGGGTGAGCGCATTCAGCAAGTGCAGGAAGGCGCTAACGCACCGGCAGGCGGCCAGCTTGTGGACCTCTCTGACCATACATGCCTTCCAGGGTTGATTGATACGCACACTCACGTTCTGTTGCAGGGGGATATCACCGCCGCGGATTATGACGAGCAGCTTTTAAAGCAGTCAACCGCCTATCGCGCCATTCTGGCCACGCGTTCTGCCCGCCGCGCTCTTGATTACGGCTTTACTACCATTCGCGATCTGGAAACCGAAGGCGCTGGATATGCCGATGTGGACCTGAAAAAAGCAATCAATAACGGCATTATCCCCGGGCCGCGCATGAGAGTTGCCACCCGCGCCATGGACGTGACCGGCGCTTACCCCTTGGTTGGCTATTCTCCTGAAGTGCCGGTGCCGCATGGCGTACAAGTAGTGGATGGCCCGGACAATGTGCGCAAGGCCGTGCGGGAACAGATCAGCTTTGGCGCTGACTGGATCAAAGTTTATTCAGATCGCAGCTACTTTGTGCGGCCTGATGGCGTGCTGGATGACATTCCTACCTTTACCCTTGATGAGCTAAAAGCCATTGTGGATGAAGCGCACCGCGAGCATCATAAAGTGGCTTCGCATGCCATGGCCCTGAACGGCGTGCACAACTCAGTGGAAGCCGGCGTAGATTCCATTGAGCACGGCAACTACATTGCCGATGCAGACTTAAAGACCATGGCCCAGCACGGAACTTTTTATGTGCCGACGATTTATG
>DASRCD010000696.1:0-2812 GCA_035653315.1 Candidatus Angelobacter sp. | reverse complement strand
CCAACTTCCATCTACGTTTTCAAGACTGCCAATGATCCTTTTGCCGGACGCATTACCTATTTCAAGGTATTTTCCGGCGTGGTAAAGAATGATGCCACTCTGCAAAACTTTACGCGCGGTTCTTCAGAAAAGTTTTCGCATTTATCAATCCCGCAGGGTAAAAACCTGGTGGGAGTACCGGAGCTTCATGCCGGCGATATTGGCGCCGTGGCTAAATTGCGTGACACGCTCACCGGAGATACGCTAGGCGATAAAGCCAATCCCATCCGTTTCCCTGGAGTAACGCTGCCGGAGCCGGCCATTACCTTTGCCATTGAGCCTAAGTCCCGCAACGATGAAGACAAACTCTCCAATGGCCTGCACAAGCTGATGGAAGAAGATCCCATGGTGCGCTTCTTCCGCGATGAGCAGACCAAGGAATTTCTTATCGCCGGAACCGGCCAGCAGCATATTGAAGTGCTGGTCTCCAAGCTCAAAAAGCGCTATCACACGGAAGTTGTGTTGAAGGCGCCAAAAGTGCCGTATCGCGAGACGATTCGCGGCAAGGCAGATGTGCAGGGCCGCCATAAGAAGCAGAGCGGCGGTCACGGCCAATATGGCGACTGCAAAATCAAGATGGAGCCATTGGAACGCGGCAAACAGTTTGAGTTTGTGAATGACATCTTTGGCGGCGCGATTCCCAAGAACTACATTCCTGCGGTGGAAAAAGGGATTGTAGAGGCGGCGGCGCGCGGCTATCTTGCAGGGTATCCAGTTGTCGATTTCAGGGTGATCCTCTATGACGGAAGCTATCACGACGTGGATTCGAACGAACTTTCCTTTAAGACAGCAGGCCGTATTGCGTTTAAAAAAGCCATGGAGCAGGCCAAGCCCACGCTGCTGGAGCCGGTAATGAAAGTGGAAATCAATATCCCGGACGAATTCGCGGGAAGCATCATGGGTGACCTGAACTCGCGTCGCGGCCGTATTCAGGGCATGGACAACAAGGCTGGTAAAACCATTGTGAAGGCAGAAGTGCCTATGGCGGAGATGCTGACGTACGGCGCTGATCTTACTTCCATGACGCAGGGGCGCGGAAGCTTCCACATGGAAATGTCACACTATGATTTTGTGCCGGCAGCCTTGCAGGAAAAAATTGTGGCGCAGGCCAAGGCTGAACGCGGCGAACTGGTGGAGGTGGAAGAGTAGTTTTCTGTAATCCCGAACGTCGCAAAGCGACGGAGGGAGCCCTAGCGAAACCAGTAACGTTGGGTCGCGAATAAACTCGAATCAACACGAATGAGAATTAAAGCTTCGCGTTCATTTGCGTTGATTCGCGGCTGGAATAGTTTTAGGAATGCGTTGAAATAGCCTGACCCAAAGTTGGCTCTAGCTATAGGGATCCCTCGCTACGCTTCGGGATTTCAGAAGCTCATCTCGCAACTGCCACCAGCTCCATCTGCTTTTTCTTTTCCATTTCCACGGCGGCCAGGTTTGGTTCAAAGCAGCGGCGGCAGCGCGCTTCATACATTCCCGCAGCACCCACAACCACAAGCTCTTCACTGGCAATGAGTCTCTGCGTGTGCTTGGCCGGATTGCCGCATTGCATGCAGATGGCAAGTGTCTTGGTGATCTCGTCGGCCACGGCCAGCAGCTCCGGCATGGGATGAAAAGGGCGGCCAAGATAATCGGTATCCAGTCCGGCGATGACAATGCGCTTGCCCATATCGGCCAGGCGAACGACAAAATCCACCATGCCTTCGCCCAGAAATTGCGCTTCATCAATACCAATGACCTCCGTGCGAGGCTCCAGCTTGGCCTGCACTTCCATGGCGTTGCTTACGCAGTCCGCGTGAATGCGTCCATCATCATGCGAGACAATCTGGTTGCTGGCGTAACGCTGGTCAATCAGGGGCTTGAAAATTTGCACGCGCTGGCGGGCAATCTCCGCGCGGCGCAGGCGGCGAATGAGTTCTTCACTCTTGCCACTGAACATCGGCCCGCAAACAACTTCAATCCATCCCAGATTGCCGCGCATTGCATTCATGTTTAGGTCCCCTTTTTCCTGGCGCTTCTACACTCTCAAAGCTCGTTATTCTATGCTTGCCGCTACAGCCGCTTCTTTTTTTAATTTGCAGTTCAAAAATTCATGAAACTCACTGAAAGATGTAAATATCTCTGTGGCGCAGCCCAGCAGCCATCCACTTATCTGCTCCACTGGGATGCCGCAGACCAGATACACCGGAATGCCATGGCGATGCGCAAAAGTCAGTTCGCCCTGCGTGCCCGCGCCGCGTCCGGCATATTGGTCCCAGTAGCAGAGAATGGCATCACAGCGATGCTCAATCAGGTCCAGGTCATAAGCAATGATCTTGCGCATGGTCTGCTGGAAGCGCGGAAGGTCGGAAGTTTTCCATGCTCGAAATTCGCGGGCTTCTGCTTCAGTCAGTTTTTTCCGCTCATCTTCAGAAGGATCATAAAACTCGTGGCCCAGCGCATGAAGAGCAGGCTTGATTTCGGCGCGCCAGCCCTTGCCCTGATCAGGAGAATATTCAATGGAACCTGCAAGGTAGAAAAACATGGTGTCTGGCGATTGTCAGCGATTCACTATTGCTGCGTCAACGCAGATTTAGCGGGTTTATGACAGGTTTTCCAGAGCTTTTCCGCAGGAAGAACGGGCCGCGAATTTCCAGAAAGAAATGAATAGAACCGAAATTTGCAATACGGCCCCATTGCGCTTGGTCGCGGGCTTAACTGTTTGCCTTCCAGCTCAGCTCTTTGCGTCCGTTGCGTCCTTTGCGGTAAAAAGGTTTCAGACCTTGACTTAGCTTCT
>DASRCD010000695.1:0-4277 GCA_035653315.1 Candidatus Angelobacter sp. | reverse complement strand
ATGCCGTTCAGCATCCCTTCAATACCGCGCTTGCCAAAGCCGCCGGGAACCAGGATTCCATCAAAGCCCTCAAGCTGCGTTTCATAATCGCGAGTGCCGTCTTTGCTCTCCAGCCCTTCGGCTTCCACCCAGGTCAGGTTGAGCTTCAGGTTATGCGCCACCGCGCCGTGAATCAGCGCCTCTTTCAGCGACTTGTAAGAGTCTTCATACTCCACATACTTGCCCACAATACCAATGTGCACTTCATCTTTCGGATTGTAGATGCGGTGCATCAGCTCTTCCCATCGCGCCAGCTCAGGCTCTTTGGAGTTGATGCGGAGATAGCGCAGCACCAGCGTGTCCACGCCTTCACGCGCAAACACCAGGGGCACTTCATAGATGGAAGCCACGTCTTTTGCCGTGATTACGGCTTCATCTTCCACGTTGCAGAAGAGCGCGATCTTCGATTTGAGTTCTTTAGAAAGAAAACGGTCGGTGCGGCAGAGCAGGATATCCGGCTGAATTCCAATGCTCAACAATTCTTTTACCGAGTGCTGGGTAGGCTTTGTTTTCAGTTCGCCGGCAGCGCCAATCCACGGCACCAGCGTTACATGAATAAAGATTGTGTTGTCGCGGCCAAGTTCCTGGCGCATCTGGCGGATCGCCTCCAGGAACGGAAGCGATTCAATGTCGCCCACCGTGCCGCCGATCTCAACCAGCACCACGTCCACTTCCTGCGCCACCTTTTTCATGGCGGCCTTGATTTCATTGGTCACATGCGGAATCACCTGGACGGTCTTGCCCAGATAGTCGCCACGGCGCTCTTTGGTGATGATCTGCTCGTAAATGCGGCCGGTGGTCCAGTTGTTGTCGCGCAGCAGTTTGGCATGCGTGAATCGCTCATAATGGCCCAGGTCAAGGTCGGTTTCCGCGCCATCGTCGGTCACAAAAACTTCGCCGTGCTGGAACGGAGACATGGTGCCGGGATCGACATTAAGGTAAGGGTCAAATTTCATCAGGTTGACCTTGAGACCGCGGCTTTCCAGCAGGCAGCCAATGGAAGCCGCCGCCAGTCCCTTGCCCAGTGAAGACACAACACCGCCGGTTACGAAAACATATTTCGCTGCCATGAACTCCTCGCACGTATGGATTTTTGTGGGATCGTCTGGATGATTTTTAGGGGTTCTAGTCCCCGGCTCAGAAGTGGCTTTTGCCAGTGGCCATCTGCCCATTCACGCCAAACCCCGGCGCAAATGGTAGCCCGTGGGAACCAGTTGGGGTGCACAACCAATTATACAAAAACCGGCTGTGGAAAGTGGGGAAGAAATCAAACAAAACCGAAATGTCTCCTGGTGGTTATTTGTCTTGAATTCAAAGGTAGAGGGCCTAGCATTTGTCCTCCAGACACAAAATCTCAAAACGAATCCACATGATTGGAAACGCGAGAACAAGCGCAACCGAGAATAACGTGCTTCTGATATGGCGATCCACCTTTGGATCATAGTGCCAAGAGGCTTTGCGGACCTTGACATTCTTTTCAATAACAGTGATTGGAATTGCCACATCAACGCGGCGACTATTATAAGCACCGTTTTCTATGGTTGCTACCACGAGCTTTCCACGAATCGTGTAATTGCCAGGCGCTACATCTGGGCTCGCGCTTATTTTTATTAGATTAACGATTCCAGCTTTTGTATCTGAGACAGTTTCCCAGACCGGAGAATTGAAAGAGACCGGCGCCATAAGTTCACCATGAGCATAGTAAAAAGTAAAACCTTTCAGGGGCTCGAGTTGCACTTCGTTGTAAGGAAGAGAGTGATCATCTTCTTTTGAAGTAGGGCATTGATAGCAGACTGGTAATGTGTCCGGAAAAATAGCGATCAATTCCTCATGTCCACGCTGCAACTTGTCATAGCGCTGGACAACATGGACTTTGGGAACAAATGTATCCCCAGACGCATCTTTCAGCTGTGTTGAAGACCTCAGAACTACATTTGTTTGTCCGCTTGCCGCTACCGATCCGAAAAGGATTGCAATGATCCACGTACGCACCATAAAACCTCCGCGGCAGCTACCTTATTTCACCTGGAAAATAATCCAGTAGCGACAAAGTGCGGCATTGGATTCGTGTCGTAGAAATCCGCTGTTTTTGAGCTTGGTTGGTCTTCAGCCTAAAACAAAAATCAAGCTGGCGGTTGCAGGAAAAACAATCTAGCGTAAATTTTCTGAATAGCTTGTGGCTGATTCAAGCTTGGCTCATTTCACATATTTTGGTTGCTCGCCTTTGTCCCACGGATCGTAATTGTGGGCGAACTTTACCCGGTCGGGAATCGGCGGATGGTCAGCGTACCAGAAGACCACCAGCCTGCTCGGATAAGGATAAGACAAGCTCAGTTCGCCTAACACCTGGAAAGCATGCGCCGCGGCTTCCTGCGAATTTGCATTAATGCCATGCGTTACTTCCAGTCCGTAAACATCGGCGTTGTGCTCCATCTGGCGGCTGAATCCATTGCTGAGCGGCGCGGAGATGGTGCCTAATATCGAAAAAATCAAAATCAGCATGACCAGCGCGGACCAGTCACTAAGTTCACGCATGTGCCAGCGCTGCTGGAAGCGCGGAAATGCCCAGTTGGCGATCCGATAAAGCAGGTAAAAACCGATAAACAATCCAATGGCGGTCCCAGCAATGCCAATCACAATGTGGTTCAGGACGTAATGCCCCATTTCATGCCCAAAGACAAATAAAGTTTCCGGCGTGGTGGCGTTCTTGATGGTGGTGTCCCATACCACGACGCGCTTGGAGGGACCAAAGCCGGTGACGTATGCGTTGAGTGTTGTCACTTTTTCGCTGGCTTTCATCAGGAACATGCGGTCGCGTGGAATCTCCAGTCCGCCCTTTTGCGTTACCTGCTGGATTGCCGTGACCAGTTGAGGATTGTTCTTGTCCAGCGGCTCAAATTTATTGAATAAAGGATCAATGAGAATGGGGGAGATGAATACCAGGAAGATAATGACTGGAATGGCCACAAGCCAGACGTAAAACCACCAGCGTGTTGGGCTTTTGCGAATGGCCCACGTAACTCCCCAAGCCGCGAGAGTAAAAATAATCAGGGACAGCACCAGCTCTTTTAACAAATCGCCAAACCATGAACCCCAGCCTTGCACGGACAAGCCGTATTGCAGGCTGATGTTTTGCTGATAAGCATCCAGTGGCAATTGCAGTGCCGTGGTAATGGCCAGGAACAAGGCCGCAAAAATCAACGCCTGTACAAAGCGGTTTTTGCCGGAAGCTTCCGCCAAATCGCGGAACCTGGCCGCGATGCCAAAGTACAGCAACCCGAACAGGACCAACAATCCATAGACAGCCCCCACAATCCGCAGCTTTCCGCGCAGGTCATAAAGCGCTTTGGATTTTGCCAGCTTGTCCGGCGGAAGAGTGTATTCGGTCGTCTGAGCGCTGGGTTGTGCTACCACAGGTGAAGGTGATGCGGCTGGCGCTGCCGCGGCCTGTGAGATCGCTTTTTGAGGTACGGCAGCAAAGCAAAATAAGATCAGGAAAAAAGAACAGAAAAGCTTCATACACCAGCCTCCATCCGAAACTGTGAGGGAACTGGGCAAGATAGCAGAAATTTCGCTTTTCTGAAATCCTCATAAGCCAGTAAGCTTTGTTTCGCCCCGACCGGCAGTACGCTATAGAATGAACAAGAATTCTCTTCATTCATGGCTTTTCTTATGTCGCGGACCATCAAAAGTACCTGCCTTTTTGCCGGCATATTCATTGTTCTGTTCTGCATGCATTTATGGGCTCAGCAAAATCCCAAACGCCTGATTTTGAAGGATGGCTCGTATCAGGCCGCCACAAAGTGGGACATTGTCGGCGACCGGGTTCGTTATTACAGCGCAGAACGCTATGACTGGGAGGAAATTCCCAAAGACCTGGTGGATTGGTCCGCCACTGAGAAATACAACAATGAGCGCATCAATCAGCAAGATGCAACCATCAAGGAGATTGGCAAGGAAGATGAAGCGGACGAGCGCGAATCTCCGTTGGTTTCTCCCGGCCTGCGCCTGCCCGCGACTGGCGGCGTATTTCTGCTGGATACATTCAACAGCCAGCCACAATTAGTGGAGTTGGTCCAGAATGGCGGTGAACTGAACAAGCACACCGGCAGGAACATTCTGCGCTCGGCGATTAATCCTCTGGCTCTTTCCTCGTCGCAGACCATTGAACTTAAGGGCGATCATGCCAATGTGCAGTCGCATACCGGGCAGCCGGTGATTTATATCAGCGTGGATAC
>DASRCD010000694.1:0-2112 GCA_035653315.1 Candidatus Angelobacter sp. | reverse complement strand
TCAACTTCGTCCACAATTGGATCAATCTGTTTCACCGGCAGCAGTCCCATCTCCTGATAGATGGGCCGCATCACTTTTCTGATTTTTGGCAGCTCAAGCGTGAACCATAATGAGCCAAAGATGCAGCACGCGCCGGTAATCATAATGGTATGCGGCGCGCCGATCTGGTGCGCCAATGCGCCCGCCAGCAAACTGCCGAAAGGTGCTGCACCGAAAAATGCCATGGTGTAATAGCTCATCACGCGGGCGCGTTTATCTTCCGTGACCAGCGCCTGGACAATGGTGTTGCTGGCGGAAGCGCACTGCATCAGCCCAAAACCAACAAACACCATCAGCACCAGTGAGAGCCACAATGTGCGCGAGAGCCCAAAAAGAATCAGTCCGCTGCCCAGCGTGACCGCTGCAATCTGCACCATGCGCGTAAGCCCCACCACTGACTTGCGCACCGCCAGTGAAAGCGCGGACGTAAGAGCGCCAATTCCTGAAGCGCCGGTAAGCCAGCCCAGCGTGTGCGCCCCGCCATGCAGGACCTGTCCGGCAAAGACCGGCATCAGCACCGCATAGGGATAACCCATGAGGCTGGTGAGCGCAAACAGCAAAAGAATGGTGCGGATCGGACGAAACGTACGCACATAATCCCAGCCTTCGCGCATCTGCTCCAGCATGGTTGAGGCGCTGCGGCGCATTTCTATCGGCTTAATGCGCATCATCAGCAATGATGCGATCACCGCAAAATAGCTGAAGCCATCCAGCAGGAAGCACCAGCCTTCGCCTGCCCAGGCAATCACCAGTCCGGCAATGGAAGGGCCAATCAGCCTTGCGCCATTCGCCATGGATGAATTAATAGCAATGGCATTGCTTAAATCGCTGCGGTCTTCCACCATCTGCACCAGGAATGATTGCCGCCCCGGCATGTCAAATGCGTTGATCAGCCCTTGCATCGCCGTGAGCGCAATAATTTCCCACAGGTTGATCCTGTGCGAAAGCGTAAGCGCGGCCAGCGCCAATGACTGCACGGCGGCCAGCGCCTGCGTCCAGACCAGCAGCTTGCGGCGATTGAGGCGTTCAACCCACACTCCCGCAAACGGCCCCAGCAAAAATGAGACGATCTGCCCCGCAAAGCTCACCACGCCCAGCAGCAGCGCCGAATGCGTTAAGCGATAAACCAGCCAGCTTGTGGCCAGCCGCGTCATCCACGTGCCAATGACCGAAATACTCTGCCCAAAAAAGAAAAGCTTGAAGTTGCGATGCCGCAACGCGCGCCACGCATGCGAAAACGATTGGATTCCAGAAGGCCGCCCGTTCGGAGCAGTGACATGCTGGTTCACGATTTTCGTAGCTTGGCTGGCTGAGCGATTCTCCATCGTGTCGAGAGCACGTCCATTCGTCTGCATACCCGGCGGAGTGTCGCGGTTGTCTTCAGGTTGTGTGGCGTCCCTCATGTGCGGTCGCTTTCCACCAGACGCTTCATAATCCTGCTTGCCGCAAACAATGTTTCCTGTTCCTGTTTGCTGAGCTGAGCAATGGCTTGCGCCAGCCAGGTTCTCTTGGCATCTCTTGAATTCTTACGGACCGTTGCTCCCCTGGATGTAAGCACAATGTTTACCTGCCGGCCATCTGTTGGATGCGGCTTGCGCTCTACCATGCCCAGTTCTTCCAGTGCGGCAATGGTTGCGCCCATCGACTGCGGTTTCACGCTTTCAGCACGTGCCAGTTCTGCGGTGGTTGCCGGGCCATTTCTCGCCAGTCGCGCCAGAACGGATGATTCAGTTAGTGATAATTCATGTGCCGCGGTCGCAGCGCGCATGCGACGCACTAGTTGCCCAATCGAGTTAGCCATGTCGGCAATGGCAGCGTCAAACGGCTCCTGCGGCATAAAAAAAGTGTAGTCGATTAACAGCTTAACTTGCAAGTTTAACTGTTAATATTTGTAAATGCTTTTTGTCATACTTATTACAAATTAGATATCGATTTCGAGTTTTTGCAGCTTCCCAGACCCGTGTTTCTGATCCCGGCCAGCCGTGATTACACGACTGAAGCCTGCGTCCTGATACGAACTTGATGCCCCGTAGTGGTTCTTAGCGCCGACAGGCGCGAATGAAAATAGCCCGG
>DASRCD010000693.1:0-2243 GCA_035653315.1 Candidatus Angelobacter sp. | reverse complement strand
GCCCCGGTGGAACTTGGGCTGGGACAAATCCTGATTGGCCAGTTCAAAGGCGCTTTTGCTTCACTCCTGAACTCTAAAAATGAGGAACCTGTAAACGGCGGACGCAGACGAGGCCGCCGCTTTAGCACGCGCTTCCCTCTTATCCTTGATGATTATGTTCTACGCAGCTTTGTTGGCTATCTGCTGCTAATCATTTCCAGCCTGCTTGTGCTGTTTTTGATCTTTACTTATTTTGAGCTGCTCTCGGATATTGTGCGAAAGAAGATTCCCTTCCTCACGCAGCTTGAATATCTGCTGAATTTTATTCCTTCAGTCCTGTACCAGATCACCCCTCTGGCTGTGCTGCTCACTGTGCTGGTTATGTTTGGACTGATGCAGAAATCCAATGAGATCACGGCCATGAAGGCCACTGGCGTGAGTATCTATCGCACTGTGGTGCCAATTCTGGTAATAGCCACGGCGCTTGCCGGTGGGCTTTTTGTCCTGGACCAATGGTATTTGCCATACGCCAATAAGCGCGTGGAAACTTTGCGAAACCTGATTAAAGGCAAACCGGCCCAAACATATTTGCGCCCTGACCGCAAATGGATTTTTGGCGAGAGCAAGAAGAAAAGCAATGGTGATGCGGCCAATCGCAAAATTTATTACTACGAGGCCTTTGACCCTGACCGCAACACTTTTGCCAGCATCTCAGCATTTGAGCTGGACCCACATTCTTTCCAGATGGTGAAACGTGTTTATGCTGCGCGCGCCCGATGGGCTGACCAACTGCAGAAGTGGACATTTGAAAATGGCTGGCAGCGCTCATGGAGCAACGCCCAGGGCAGCGATCCTCTGGAAGATCTGCACCGGTTTGACGTGAGTACATTTTCAGAACTCAATGAGCCTCCAAACTATTTTAAGAAGGAAGTGCTGCAATCTTCTGAAATGAATTACGACGAACTGCGGCGCTATATCTATGACCTGCAGCAAGGCGGCTTTGACGTGGTGCGCCTGCGCGTACAACTGCAAAAGAAAATCGCTTTCCCGCTAATCACGCTGGTCATGGCCATACTCGCTGTGCCATTTGCGCTTTCCGGTGGACGCCGCGGCGCGCTGAGCGGTGTGGTGGTGGCGTTGATTATCGGCGTGAGTTACTTCCTTACTTCAGGCCTGTTTGAAGCGATGGGCAACGTCAGCCAGCTTCCTCCATTGATTGCCGCATGGTCGCCTGATTTGATCTTTGGTCTTACGGGCGGATATCTGATTTTGAAAACACCTTCTTAACAGATAGTGTGCTTATAGTTGGGTAATCTCCACACAAAATTATTTATGTAAAACAACGCTTGATGCATCCTTTAAGCAGACCCTCACTGGAATGTATTGCAAGCAGAAACGGTCCCCTGGTCCATGCCTTGCTTGAACCATTGCGTGCGCTGCGCGGAGCTGCCATGGGTAAAGGTCTCCGGGCTGACGTGCCCGGTGGACATCTTCTGCAAGCGATCGTCGCCTACCGCCGCAGCGGCGTTGATGGCGCTTTCCGCGTCACCTTTCTCAAGGAGATTCCGCTGCTCAGTGGAGTGCGCCCAGACACCAGCAAAGCAGTCAGCCTGCAGCTCCAGCTTGACCGACAAAGCATTGCGCTGCGATGGTTCATTGCGCTCCAGAGCGCTGACTTTGGGCTCAATGCCCATCAGCTTTTGCACATGATGGCCGATCTCATGGGCAAGAACGTATGCTTCAGCAAAGTCACCGGGTGCGCCAAAGCGGCGCTTCAACTCATCGTAAAAGCCAAGATCGATATAGACTTTTTCATCCACCGGGCAGTAGAACGGCCCTGTAGCTGATTGCGCCGTGCCGCAGCCGGAGTAAGTGGCATCCCGAAAGAGCACCAGCTTGGCATGGCGATACGGAATGCCCTGCTGCCGGAGAATGTCAGTCCAGGTCTTTTGCGTATCATCCAGCACAAACGAGACAAACTGAACTGTGGAGCTCTCTTGGGCATCACGGGCGTGATCTGGCCGCGAAACTGAGGTGCTTGCTCCGCCTCCGCTCAATAGTGTGAAGAAATTCCTGTGAAAGACCAGGCTCAGGATCAGCAAAATCAGCATTCCGCCAATGCCGATGTGAAACCCGCCAAATCCACCGAATCCAAAGCCACCGCCGCCGTCGTCTCGCCGGTCTTCAATATCGCCGCTTGTCCCGCCGGGTGTCCAACGCATGCATTTCTCCTCATTGTGATGTGTAGTGCAGCCGGAAATTCC
>DASRCD010000692.1:0-10476 GCA_035653315.1 Candidatus Angelobacter sp. | reverse complement strand
AGCGGAAGCCATGCCGGAAGACAAATACGATTTCAGCCCTGAATCGCTCAAAATTCCCGGCAGCGACTACAAAGGCGTGCGCACGTTTGCGATGGAAGTAAAGCATGTTGCCACCGCGAATTTCCTGTTCTGGACCTCCATCACCGGCGATCCAATGCCTGCTGGAATTAAAGGCCCCAACGGCCCTGACGATCTCAAGACCAAGGCTGACATTGTGAAGTTCTTAAAGGATTCTTATGCGGTGGGCCATAAGGCTGCGGCAACCGTGACCACGGAAAACATCATGGAGCAGCTAACATTCCGCAACAACAAAGCCCCAAGGCTCTATCTGGCGACATTTCCGGTGACCCATGCCAATGATCACTACGGCCAGATGGTGGAATACCTGCGCATGAACGGTCTTGTGCCGCCGGCAAGCCGCGCGAATAACTAGAAATCGCATTACAAAAATCCACCAGCAATATTGAAGAGCATGGAGCCACAATCTCCATGCTCTTTTGCATTTCTCAGCGACCACGCTCCCAATCACTGCCCATCGATTCAGTAGTAAATCCTTTGCACACAGTTCATTACAAGTTAACCTGCATTACCTCAGTAACCTTATGTTTGTGAAGTTTCCGTCATAAACTCCCGGCATGCGTATTGGAAGCCGTATTTGTGTCTTGTTTTTGCTGGCTGCCGCCCTGGGAGCTTCGTCTGAAGCTAAGCAGTTAGCTGTAATTGTTGACAAAACAAATAACGTGGGAGGAATGTCGACCACCGATCTGGCCAAGGTATTCAAATTTGACAACCATAAATGGCCCGATGGACGCCCCGTTATTCTTGTGTTGCGCGATCCTTCCACTCCAGAAATGCAAACAGCCATCCAGAAGCTTTACCACATGCAACCGGATGAATTTAAAACACTGCTGGCCGCTCACCAGAGCGGAGTCATCATTGTGCACTCGGAAGAAGAGCTGTTGAAGTCGGTTGAATCCATTCCCGGAGCCGTAGGCCTGGTGGATGTGTATTCCATCAATGGCCACGTAAACGTCCTGAAAGTGGATGGCAAACTGCCGCTGGAGCAGGGCTACTACCTCAAAGGCAACTAGCCGAAAACCTGCCACCATGCGCTAAGCTCGCGCGCTGCACGGCAGTAGCAACAAAGGAGAATTTGGATGAGGTCACTCAAGCTTCAGATTCTGGGTACAGCGTTATTGGCATTCCTTGGCATGCAGGCATTTGCCCATGACACGAATACAGGAATGCATATCTCCACAAAATCTCCAGCCGCGCACGCCGCTTTTGAAAAAGGCCTGGAAAAGATGGAGATGCTGCACATCCAGGACGGCCTGGAAAATTTCCGCAGTGCCGTAAAGGCCGATCCTCAATTTGCGCTGGGCCACATTGTGCTCATGTTCTTCTCGCAGGACCCAACCGAGCAGGTTGCGGAACGCGAAAAAGCAATGGCCACGCGCAGCTTCGCCAGTCCTGAAGAGCAGTTGATCGTTGATTGGCTCAGCAACTCCAGCCAGGCGCACATGGTTCCCGCTATTCAGGCGATGAATGAAGCGTTGCAGAAGCATCCGCAGGACAAGCACCTGCACTGGCTTGCCGGCTGGTGGCTGCTGGTGGACCATAACCAGTCACAGCGCGCCGCTGACATGTTTGAGCGCGTGATGCAGCTCGATCCTAAATTTGCCGACGCCTACAACGAAGCCGCTTATTGCTACGCCAGAATGGGCAATTTCGACAAAGCCTTTACCTATATCAAGCGCTATACCGAACTCGTTCCCAATGAACCAAATCCGCAGGACACCTTTGCGGAAATCTCACGCATGGCGGGACGTTTTGAAGATGCGCTGCAGCATTATCACGCATCTCTGAAGATTGATCCTTCCTTCCATGAGTCACAGCTTGGACTCGGCGATACCTATGCGCTGATGGGTGATGAAGCCAAAGCCCGTGCGGAATATGCCAAGGCCATTGACACGGCATCACCGGTACAGAAGGTTTCATGGTCGCTGCAAGTGGCTGCCACTTACGTTCGTGAAGGCGATCTGGCCGGCGCCGACAAAGCTTTCAATGCCGTCGCACAGCAGGCGCATGAAAAAGATTTTGCCAACCTTGAGGCTGAAGCCTACCGCAGCATGTCTCTTTACCAGTTGGAAGGAAAAGCTTCCCTGGACCTGCTGGCCAGGGCTGAAGCTGTATTGCATGAAGACCACAAGGTGCCGCAACTGCTGCTGAATGAAGAAATGGCAACGGTGCTGCGCACTCGCGTGGAGCGCGCTTTGCAGGAAAACAATAAAGAACTGGCATCGGCCACGTTTAAACAATTACAAGGCCTTGCCGATAATAATGGTGGAGATGGGCTGATTGAAGAAGCATTGCACGGCGCTTCCGGGGCCGTGGAACTGGCGCAGGGCAATTTTTCTGAAGCCGTGAACCAGTTGGAAGAGGATGAAGCCAATCCAATTTCAATGCGTAGCCTGATCACCGCGTACCAGAAGAATGGACAGGAAGGCAATGCTGTAAGGCTTTCCGCGAAACTGGCCGCGCTTAACGTTCCGCAGATAGAGCAGGCGCTGGTGGTGCCGGAATTCCGCAAGCTCCGGGCGGCACTTTCAGCAAAGACCAACTCTGCGCTGGACCCAAGATCGAAATACCGATGAGCCTGAAGCAGTCGCAAGTAACAAACAGCCAAATCTGTTCACGCAGGTTTGGCTGTTTGGGTATATCGAGACAAGTTGTGAGTACAAATACTGTTATGATCAAACCCCGCATACTGATTGTTGTTGCCCTGCTTTCCGCTGCGGCATTTGCCAGCCCGGCAGGATCAGGAATGGAGATTACGACCAAGTCTCCGCAGGCACGCACCGCGTTCAATGACGGCATTGCCAAGATGGAGACCTTGCATTGGGAGCCTGCGCTGGAAAGCTGGCGCGCCTCAACCAAGGCCGATCCTGATTTCGCGCTGGCGCACGCCCTGCTCGCCATGCTCTCGCGCGATCCGGTGGAACAGGTTGCCGAGCGTGACCGAGCTCTTGCCGCAAAGAAATTTGCAGGCATGGAAGAACAATTGATTGTTGACTGGGTGGCGAATAGCAGCCAGGGCCATTATGTGCCGGCAATCCAGGCAATGAATGAAGCCTTGCACCAATATCCGAATGACAAGCATCTGGCATGGCTCGCAGGCCTGTGGCTCACGAACCAGCGGCAATCTGAACATGCGGCCAAAATGTTTGAGCGCGCGACCAGGATTGATCCAAAATTTGCCGATCCGTGGAACCAGGCGGCTTACTGCTATGCGCGCCTGCGTAACTTTGACAAAGCTTTTGCCTACATGAAGCGCTATACAGAGCTGCTGCCGCATGAAGCGAACCCGCGTGATTCCATGGCAGAAATTTCCCGCATGGCAGGCCACTTTGATGACGCGCTTAAGTACTACCACGCGTCGCTCAGGATTGATCCCACGTTTATTGAATCACAAGCCGGACTTGGCGATACCTATGCGCTGATGGGTGAAGAAGCCAAGGCCCGCGCGGAATATGCCATTGCCATTCAAAAGGCCACCACTCGCGTGGAGAGCATTTCTTACTCACTGCAATCAGCAGCCACATACGCGCGCGAGCAGGATTTTGCCAAAGCAGATGCCGCCTATAAAGAAGTGGCGAAGCAGGCGCACGATAAAGACCTGGGCACGCTGGAAGCCGAGGCATGGCGCATGATGTCTGTGTATCAGAAAGAAAATATCCGGGCCATGGAGCTGCTCGACAACGCGGAAGCCGTGTTACAGGAAAAACATGATATGTCTGCTTCAGCGCGCGAGCAGGAATTGGCAATCATCCTGCGCACCCGCACCGGACGCGCCATCCATGACGGCAGCATGAAAGAAGCGCAGGCCGCGCTTCGCAAACTGGCAAAGCTGGCAGCCAGCAACAACAGCGGGCAGGTGCAGTTTGCCCTGCACGGAGCTGAAGGCGCAATGCTGATGGCCAAAGGTAAGTTTGAAGACGCCATTGCAAATCTTGTGGAAGACGACAAAAATCCCTTCTCCATGCAGCGCCTGATTGTGGCTTATAAGAAAACCGGCGATAACAAAGCTGCCGCGGAAATGGCGCAAAAGCTGGCCAAATATTATGAACCCACCATTGAGCAGGCCGTGGTAGTGCCTGAGTTCAATAAAAGCCTGGTGGCCATGAAGGATAAAAATTAAATTCTTAAAAGTTTGCAAATTGCTAAAGGGCCGCGTTTTGCGCGGCCCTCTTTTTATTGACTACTGCACGCGAAACGCCGAGACAAACTCCACGCCATCGGCATCACTGACGCGGAATGTGCTCCAGCCAGCCGGTTGCACCGCGCCTACATCTGCACTGGCATTGCCCTGAGCATCCGTGGTGATGTTGCTGAGTTGCGCGCAAGGCGTAGCCGGGAAGATGCTGCATACCGCAGTGTTAAACGTATGATTCGGCGTTGTTCCGGTTAACGTAATGTGCGCCGTTGTTCCGTTCATGACCACCTTTCCGCTGCCGGGGGCATGTCCGGTGGTTTGCTGGATGCCTCCGGTTATCGTAGCGGCAGGCAGCAGCGCGGAATGGAAAGAGTCGCCGGAAGATCCCGTGCCAGAGGCGGCAAATTGCCCAAAATCAGGCGCCTGGATATCAAAAATGCCCGCGAATGCTCCCTTCTGCGAAACCGTGAAGTTCGCATTGGCGGAGCCATGAGCGTCTGTGTTGAAGGAGGTAACGTTCGAGCAATTCGCAAAATCCTGCGGATACGGACAGAACCGAAGCACCAGGGTGGTGTTCACTTCCGACGTGTTGGTAAGTGTCACGTTTCCTGTCCCGTTGTTCGCGGTAGCATCCACGGTAACTGTTCCAATCGCGACTGAGTTCCGCCCTGCGGCTTCAAACAAGCTTGTAAGCATTGCGCCAGAGGCCGTTGTAGGCGTTGGAGTGGGAGAAGGTGAAGGTGTGGGGCTCGGTGTGGGTGAAGCAACCGGGGTTGGTGAAGCAACCGGCGTAGGCGTTGGTGTTGGGTTGGTGGTTGAGTTGGAAACAGAACCACAACCTGCAAGAAAAGCTAAAAACGCAAGTATCGATGACGAGATAATTTTACGCAGCACAAGGTTCTCCTGGGTAACCTGGGTATTTGATCAGGGGAACTGATGCACTATAGGAGAGCTGCTGCGTATTGGAGGTTGCCTGATTTCTACGTGCTCTCTACACATGCAACATTTCTTTAACAATAAGCCGGCTATGCATTAATTATGGCCTTTGCCGCACTTTTCCGGCTCCCGCTCAGCAGCTGGTTATGTGGCTTTATCAGTCATGGTGGAAGTAGAAGAGGTTGCCGTCCAAGTCCTTCACGGTAAACTGGCGCAATCCCCAGGGCTTTGTCTCCAGCGGTTCCACAATGTTCGCGCCTGAGGACTGTAGTTCCCTATACGTTGCATCAATGTCCTCAGCAAACACCCAGTGAATGGCTGGTTCAAATGGCAGTTCCCTCTTGCGGAAAAAGATAGCCGCCCGGCCGCGTGAGACAGCTCCAATTTCTTTACCTGGGTAAAGCCACCCAATTTCAAATCCGAGCACATCTCTGTAATGCTGTTGTGCGCGTTCAACATCAGCCACCGGCAACTCCGGCACGAGTTGGCCGATTGAGGTCAGCTTCTCCTTTGTGCTCATGAAAAACTCCTTTGAGTAACAGTGCTACTCAGCCTCAAATTCAGAACACCATTCTATGAGTTCGGCATTTACCCCGTCTGCACCAAAACCGTTTACAATAGATTTTTAGCCCTTCCCTATAAAAGAGACAAAATGATTCATTTTCCAGTACCTGAGGCCCTGACCTTTGATGACGTATTGCTTTTACCGGCGCAGTCAGACGTGGTGCCTGCCGAAGTAAATACGCAGACACAGCTTTCACGCAACATCCGTCTGAATATTCCCATCATCAGCGCGGCCATGGATACGGTAACAGAATCGCGCCTGGCGATTGCCATTGCCCAGCAGGGCGGCCTTGGCATTATTCATCGCAATCTCTCAATTGAAGAACAGGCGGACGAAGTGGACAAGGTCAAGCGATCGGAGAGCGGCATGATCATGGACCCGATCACGCTCTCTCCCGACCACAAAATCGCCGATGCGCTTGACTTGATGCGCCGCTACAAAATTTCCGGCGTGCCCGTGACCAAGAATAAAAAGCTGGTGGGCATTCTTACCAACCGCGATCTGCGCTTTGAGACCCGCACGGACATCCTGATCAGCAAAATCATGACCAAGGACAACCTGATTACGGTGCCAGTGGGCACCACGCTGGAAGACGCGGAGAAGATTCTGCATGAGCATCGCGTGGAAAAGCTGCTGGTGGTGGATGACAAGTACAACCTGAAAGGGCTGATCACGGTAAAAGACATCCAGAAGAAATTGAAGTATCCCAACGCGGCCAAAGACAAGCACGGACGCTTGCGCGTGGGAGCGGCCATTGGCGCTACCGGAGATTTTCTGGAACGCGCACAGGAGATGGTAAAAGCCAAAGTGGACGTGCTGGCCATTGACAGCGCACACGGCCACTCCAGCCGCGTGATTGAAGCCATTAAAACCATCAAGTCAAAGCTGCCGGAAGTGGACCTGCTGGCCGGCAACGTGGGCACGCATGAAGGCGCATGCGCACTGGCCAAGGCGGGCGCGGACGCCATCAAAGTCGGAATCGGCCCAGGCTCCATCTGCACCACGCGCATTGTTACCGGCGCGGGCGTGCCGCAGATTACCGCGATTGCCGAAGCTTCACGCGCCTGCCGCGATGCGCAGATCCCGGTGATCGCCGATGGCGGCATCAAGTTTTCCGGCGACATCAGCAAGGCCATTGCCGCGGGCGCAAGCATTGTGATGATTGGCTCGCTCTTTGCGGGAACAGAAGAGAGTCCCGGTGAGACAATTCTCTATCAGGGGCGTTCATTCAAGTCGTATCGCGGTATGGGATCACTTTCCGCCATGGCCGCCGGATCAAGCGAACGCTACGCACAAAGCGTTGATGATTCTTCGCCTGAAAACATGAGCATGCGCAATGACCGCAGCAGCAACCGGGTGGACAAGCTGGTTCCTGAAGGCATTGAAGGCCGTGTGCCTTATCGCGGCACCCTGGCGGAAATGGTTTATCAGCTTGTGGGCGGCTTGCGTTCCGGCATGGGCTATTGCGGCACCAGGTCAATTCCAGAGCTGCAACAGAAGGCGCGCTTTATCCGCATCAGCGGCGCTGGGCTGCGCGAGAGCCACGTGCATGACGTAATCATCACGCGGGAAGCGCCGAATTACAGGCTGGAGTAGGCAGGTAAGATTGCCATCGCCAACAGTTGAAATTTCAACAGCATCTCCGCGAAAACTCCGGGCATGGATTCCCACGCTGCTCTGGCTCTGCGTGCTGGCCTGCTTCTCCACTGACGTATTTTCCGCCGAGCATACCGGCACCGTGCTGGCAAAAATTCTGGATACGCTCTTCCCTCGCCTTTCCGCCGAATGGTTTGAGTGGATCCATTTTCTCATTCGCAAGTCAGCGCACTTTTGCAGCTACGGACTGCTGAGCGCCTTTGCTTTCTTCTCCTGGCGCGCTACGTTTCCCGCGCCCACGCGCTGGCGTTTTCTATGGGCCGCCCTGGGAGTGCTGACGGCTTTTACCGCCGGCAGCCTGGACGAATTTCACCAGAGCTTTGTGCCATCGCGCACCAGCACCTTTCATGATGTGCTGATTGATACCGCAGGCGGGATATTCTTCCAGATTGTGATTGCTTTGTGGCTAACGCGGAAAGCATCATCGCGGCAAGCGTAATTTGTCTTACCGCAACGGACGCCAAGACCGCCAAGGCTGAGGCTTTTAACTTTCTTTCCTCCGCGCCCTTTGCGTACTCTGCGGTAAATTTTTATCTTCATAAAAATAAATAACCCCGCATTGCTGCGGGGTTATTCGGTAGTCTGTTGGGATTGGGTGAAGGCGCGGAGGCCTTGTGCGAAATCACAACTCGCTTAGGACTTAAAGACTCACGCCTTAAGCCTCAGCCACCTCACGTAAACCACTACTATCAGAATTCTTCATATATTGGATCGCCCTCCTTTCCCGTGTAACCGCAGAATATCGCCAGATAACTAAAAAGTCAACAGGCGGAGAATCCAAAAAGAAAATTTTTAGCGGCCATGCTTGCCTGGATCACGAACGGATTTCTGTTCCGCCATCCCCGGAAGTTTACGAATATCACGCCAGTATTCTTCGCGGACATCGTCATCAATCTCCGTGATACCGCCATAGAGCTGGTCAGTGCCATCTTTCTTGCAGCCGGAAATCCAGAACTCAACGCCGGTTTCCGCGTCAAAAAAGTTGGCCTTAAAGCCCGAGCCTTTCAAACTTTGAAACATGCGCCCGCGATAATACAGAGACTTTCCCGTTTTTGAGTAAGACACACGTCCTATGCGCGCAGGCCCGGTAAGGCCGCCGGACTTGTCTTCGATATACATGATCCGTGTTTTCTTCATTGCTGTTCGCGCTATTTCGTCCACAGATCGCGCCGCCAATACGGAAACAAAACTTCCAAACCTTTCTTGCTCTCTTCCCAATGGGCCTCGTCACCGTAGCCGACGGAAACAGCAGTGCTGACGACGCTGGGGTGAGCATCGGCCACCCACTGCTCCTTTCCCTGCACATGAACCGGCATCCATGTTTCCATCACAATCCCTTTATCCAGCACGCGATCAAGAATGCTGATCAGATCATCCGTTTTGGCAACGAGCGGGGGCATACTGCGTCAATCATACTTGAGATGTTCATAAACTGCTTCGGAATCAGCGAGGATGAATCGGCCTGCTCTCCTCATCACGCTGTTCTGCTTCTTCCACGCGCATCCATGTTGTAAGAGAGGCCAACTCCAGATCGGTGGCCTTTCGTCCCAGCGACTTCTTCATCCTGCGGCGCGCGCGCAGGGTGACAATCCACTCTGAAAGCGTTGCCACGATCGCACTGCCTAATCTACGGTTTGAAGTCCACATCGGTTGTCCATCATCCTTACTTAGTCTTCTTCGCCGTGGCTCTTGCCGTGTCTGCGCCCGCCAGCTTCTCTGCTGTTACAAACTTCGGCTCAATATCCGTGGGCACGCTCTTCAGCCGCTCCAGCGCCTTCTGTACCTCAGGACGCAGCACCATCATCTCGCTCATCAGCTTCTTGGCTCCGGCATAATCGCCGGTGGCTTCCAGCGTGAGCAGATCGTGGTCCAGTCCGGCCACGGCGTCTTTGATCTTGCTCATGTCCACGCTGAAGGTGCCGTCAGGGTGCGCGACGAACGCACCTTTATCCAGAAAATAATTGAATTGCACGGCCATGCCTTTTGCGTGGGAATCCTGCAAGCCAAAGCGCAACGTGCGGAAGCTCGATGCCAGATACGTGGTGTAGAGCTTGCGCTCCGCGTCTGGCCCATGCGGCAGCGGCGACTGGATTGCGCCTTTGTCCGTCTGCGTCATCAGGTATTGCAGGGCAAAGAGGCCGGTCACATCGGCCTTGGCTTCTTCAATGGCGCTGTAAATTTCTTTCAGCTCCAGGCGCGGGTTCGTGTCGCGGCCATTCACCTTGATCTGGTGCGGCCCAAGCCCGTGCGTAAGCTCATGCGCCACAATGTGGGTAAAGAAGAGATCAAAGCTCAGGTCGTTCTGCGCCGCGGGCGGCAGCACAACCTTTGAAATCGGCTCCAGCGTGGACTTGAACTTTGCCTCCTGAATATTTTTGAGCATCACGCGCTTGCTGCCTTTTTGCTGGACCACCTTGTCGTCATTTGGCAGGTTGTAAGCCGCCGTCTGGACGCCATGGCTGCCATCGCCAGCGGCAAACACTTCATTCACCACGCGGATGGGCGCGGCCGCTCCCAGTTTGGCCACGCGATATTGCGGGTCTTCCGGCAAATTGTTTTCAATTTCCTGCAAGTGCTGGCCCAGGAACGCCAGCTTGGCTGACTCCTTTTCATCGCGGACATTGATGTACGCCTCAAACGCCGCCTTGTAGCCAAACAGCTCGTCATTGTAGGTTTCATACGGGCCAATGGTCACGTCCACCGGAGCGTCCAGGTCCATCCATGCCATGTCGCTTTCGTAGTAGTCATTGGAGCTGAAAGCGGCGGCGCGGGTGGTGAGAAACTTCTTGAGCGTTGCATTGTCCGTGAGCGCGGCGGCCTCATTCAGCAACTTCGCCGCGCGATCCAGATCAGCCTTGTACTCCACGCTGTACGGAACCAGCTTGAGCTTCTTTGAAGTATCTCGACGGATGACGGTAAAGAATCCCTCAGCCTGTTCTTTTTCCTGCGGTGAAAGCGTCTTCACCCAGGCTTCAAACTCTTCCTTGGTCATATCTTCCGGATAAAAATTCGCGCTCAGCGGCTTCTTGGCCGGAGCGCCCGGCAGAAAGACCTTGTGCTCGTCAATCTCTGACCATGGGCCTTTGTTGATCCAGAAATAATGCAG
>DASRCD010000691.1:0-5768 GCA_035653315.1 Candidatus Angelobacter sp. | reverse complement strand
GTGGACAAACCTTGTCCAGAGATCTCAGGTCTCTTACACCTATCTGAACCAGATTGATTTAGCGGTGCCGCAAAAGAAAGAAGGGAACCTGGTTCAGTTGGAACTGCAAAATGTTCCTAAATTCGAGGTTGAGGATTACATGCCGCCGGAAGACGACTATAAGTCAGTCGTACTGTTTTACTATGGCGGACGAGAGATGTCGTCTCCGGACGAGTTCTGGAGCGAATGGCGGAAAATAATTACCGATTACATTGAAAGGTTCATCGGTAACTCGCGGCAGGTTCACGAGGCAGCTCTTCAGGCAATTGGGAGTGAAACCGACCCGGAAAAAAAATTGCGCAAACTTTACGCTCGTGCCCAGCAGATCAGGAACCTTTCTTTTGAGCGGGAACGCACCAGGGCGGAAGAGAAAGGCGAAGGGCTAAAGCGTAACTCTACGGCGCAGGAAGTATTACAGCACGGCTATGGTACAGAGTGGGACATCAATGCGCTCTTTGTCGCCCTGGCCCGCTCTGCCGGTTTTGAAGCGAATATGCTCGGCGTTTCCGATCGCAGTGAGCGTTCTTTCAATAAGATGGTGCTTTGGTTGGGGCAACTTTCCTCTTCATCTGCTTTAGTAAAACTTAACGGAAAAGATGCGGTGCTTGCCCCGGGCACGCAATTTTGTCCCTTTGGGCTTCTTCGCTGGAGAAATACCGCGGCAAGCGCGTTAAATTTTAGTAAAACAGGCGAGATTTTTATCACCACGCCTCAACCGCAAAGCTCATTGATGCGCCGCAAGGCTCAGGTCATATTAGCCCCGGATGGTGCATTGACCGGAGAGATAACAGTGGATTTCGACGGAGAAGATGCTCTTGAGCACCGTCTGGAGGCCCTAGATCAGGATGAAGCTGGACGTCGCCAAAGTCTGGAAGAGCAACTGCAAACGTGGCTACCTGATGGCGCTGTGGTGAAATTGCAGGATTCTCAGGGTTGGAACCTTTCAGAGGAGCCTTTGCATGCCCGCTTCAAAATTGAAATTCCCAACTTTGCGGTAACTACGGGCAAGCGGATGATCGCGCCTGCTTTCTTCTTCCCAACCTTACAGAAGAAAATGTTCGTCAATACCTGGAGAAAGTACCCGATCAACTTTCCCTATCCATTCATTGAAGACGATGAATTGACTATGACTCTTCCTCACGGATATGACCTTGAGGAGCCTCCTTATCATCGTAAAGCTGGGCTTTCATGGGCTGGCTATGAAGTTTCCACGGAACTTGACGACCGCCAGCTAGTCACCACACGGAAGCTGCGCTTTGAAGGGCAGCAGTTTGGGCCGGAGAGATATGAAGAACTGAGAAATTTTTTCACCGTCGTACAAAACGGTGATGGCGGGCATGCAGTTTTGCAGATGGAAACTACGGAAAAAAGCGAAAACAGCGGCAGCAGCCGGTAAGCTCTTAGCGTTTCGGTGGATGAAAGTAAACATTATGTTTGTCCGATTCTGCTTGACGGTAAAGCCAAATGTTCACCTGCAAGGAATTATTTTGAATGGAAATCCTCCATCAAGCATTAAAAGCCTATAGCAGAGTAGCTGGTTTTAGTATATAGTTCGCTTACGAATCCCCCTTACAAGATTGCCCAAAGGCCCAAACAGTGAAATTTGTGCGCACTTATATCTTGCTGGTTTTATTGGCAGGTTGTATTACGCCTGCTTTGGCTCAAAAAGAAGACTGGCTTCCCATTACCCCGCAGGATCTGGCCATCAAAGAGGTCCCCGGCAATCCCGGAGCTGATGCCATACAGCTTTACTATGCGGACTTTATTGACGACCAGACGCAAACCGAGTTCTATTACCAGCGCATCAAGGTATTAAACGAAAAAGGTAATAGTCACGCCGATGTAGAAATCGTGATGCCGCCGGATGCGTCGGTTACAAGTCTGAAAGCCCGCACAATTCATCCTGATGGCAAAATTATTGAGTTCGTCGGCAAGCCCATGCAAAAGACTTTGATCAAAGGGCGCGGTATCAAGATTCTTGCCAAGACATTCACCATGCCTGATGTTACGGTCGGCAGCATTATTGAATACAAATACAAGTATGAATGGCCGGGGATCATCCTTGATAATTCCTGGACCATCCAGCATGACCTTTACACGGTAAAAGAAAGTTTTCGCATGAAGCCCTATAGCGGTGGATTGCAGGGCTTTGAGGATGGCTATCAAATCGCCATGCTCTATTCTCATCTACCCAACAACATCAAGCCCGCGCAAAAGGGCGGAGGATATGAGCTGGATGTAGAGAACATGGAGGCTTTTCAAAGTGAAGGCTACATGCCTCCGGAAGATGACTTCAAGCCGCAAGTGCGTTTTTTTTATGTGGGCCGCAACGCTGGGTCAGTAGACAAGTTCTGGCAGGACGCGGGACGGCTGTGGAATGAGAGTGCGGAACGTTTTATCGGAAACCGCCGTGAAATTGCCCAGGCAGCCGCGGAGACCATCGGTAATGAAACAGATCCGGAAAAGAAACTGCGTCTTTTATATGTCAGGGCGCAGCAGATCAGAAATCTCACCTATGAGCGTGAGCGGACTGAAGTAGAGCAGAAAAAGGAAAATCTTAAAGACAATCAGAATGCGGGCGATGTGCTTGCGCGGGGCAGCGGATATCATGATGAAATAAACCGCTTATTTGCTGCGCTGGCGCGTGCCGCGGGATTTGATGTGTCAGTCGTGCGTGTCAGCAATCGTAAAGACAGGTTCTTTGATAAAGGCCTGCTTTCCCGGCGCCAGCTTGATTCTGAAATCGTACTGATTAACCAGGGAGGCAAGGATGTGTATCTTGACCCGGGCACCCGTTTTTGTCCTTATGGTTATCTGCGTTGGACCAGCACTTCTTCTGCCGGCTTAAAGCTCGATAAAAAAGGCGGCTCATTCATCACCGTGCCCGGCGCCCCATATGATAAAGCCATAACCCGCAGGACTGCGGAAATGGCGCTGGATGAAAGCGGCAGTCTGAAAGGTACTATCACGGTTAAGTTTGAAGGTGGTGAAGCGTTGGAACATCGCCTGGACGCCTTGCAGACTGATGAAGCCGGCAGGAAAAAGTCTCTGGAAGATGAGTTGCAAGAATGGCTTTCCACCGGAGCAATCGTCAAACTGCAGAGCGCGGAAGGTTGGGAATCAACTGAAGGCCAACTTATCGCCACGTTTAACGTTGAAATTCCTGGCTACTCTTCAATGGCCGGCAAACGTATGCTGATGCCTGCCTACCTGTTTCAGGCCAAGCAGATGGATGCATTCAAGCACTCCGACCGTAAATTTCCTGTTTACTTTCCATACGCTTTTACTGAGTCGGACGTGGTTCGTATCAAACTGCCTGAGGGCTTCTCACTGGAGACGGTCCCCCAGGAACAAAATGCGCGCATTGGCTTTGCCGGTTATCGCAACCTGGTTCAATTTGACGGCAGGCAAATCGTGACGCAAAGAGTGCTCCAACTGAACGGTATCTTCTTTCGTGTAGAGCAATATCCCCAAGTAAAGGATTTCTTCAGCAAAGTACAGGCTGGAGACGAACAACAGGCAGTTCTTAAGGGAGGCGTCAGCACCAATGCTCAAAAAACTAACTAGTGCAATTCTTTTTTCAGTGTTGATAGGGGCGTTCCCCCGCTCTGCTCATGCTGGCGTGCCGGATTGGGTGAGGGCAGCGGCGCAACAGCCTGCCAAAACTTATGCTGATGACGCTAATGCCGTGATCTTGCTGGAAGACATTGAAACTACCATTCGGGACAATGGAGAAATCGTAACGCACGAGCGTCATGTCATTAAAATCTTACGGCCGGAAGGCAAGGATTATGCCGGCTACCCCGTTTTTTATGACGGAGAAACCAAGGTCAACTACTTTCGCGGTTGGAGTATTACTGCCAAAGGCCAGGAGTATGAAACTAAGGAAAAAGATGCGTTTGAGCGCAGCCTGGGCAGCGAAAGGGAGTTCTCTGACGATAAAGAAAAAGTCCTGGTCGTCCCTGGCGCTGAAGTCGGCACAGTTGTTGCATTTGAGTTTGAACAAAAGCGCCGACCTTATATGTTTCAGGACCGCTGGAATTTTCAAGACACAATTCCAGTGGCAAAAAGCCGTTATACGCTTCGGATGCCCGCAAAGTGGGAATACAGGGCGGACTGGCTGAATCATCCGGAACAAAAACCAATCGAGCAGAACGGCGCTTACACCTGGGAAGTTTCTGATGTTCCCAGGATTGAATCTGAATATCATGAGCCTGCCTATCGCGCTTTGGCGGGAGGAATGATTGTCACTTTCTTTTCTGACAGAGCGACTGGAAAAAACTCCAAGTCGTGGAATGATCTTGGAGCGTGGTATTCACAACTCACCACTGGCGTGCGCGATTCCAGCCCTGCTTTACAGGCCAAGGTGCTGGAACTGGCTCCGCCCAACCTCTCCACGTTTGAGCGCATTCGCGCGCTGAGCCTTTTTGCCCAGCGTGATGTCCGTTATTACGCAATTGAGATTGGTATCGGCGGCTATAAGCCCCACCCCGCGGCGGAAATTTTCAGCCATCGTTATGGCGACTGCAAGGATAAAGCCACAGTCCTGAGTTCAATGCTGGCGCAGATCGGGATCAAGTCGTATTACATGCTGATCCATGCCACGCGCGGCATTTATACGGAAAATACTCCTCCCAACTCTGGTTTTAATCACGCTATTCTGGCTATCCAGATGCCTGAAGCCAGTTTTTCCCAAAAGCTTCCCGCGATGTTTGAACATCCCAAGCTGGGGCATTTGCTGATCTTTGATCCTACAAATGATCTCGTTCCTCTGGGTCAACTGCCCTACTATGAGCAGGACAGTTACTCATTGCTGGTGACTGACTCTGGCGGAGAGCTGATTCATCTCCCATTGAGTTCTCCGGACCTGAATCAGGTCCATCGCGATGCCAAACTGAAACTGCTGCCCGATGGTACTTTGCAGGGCGAGATACAGGAGACCCGTTCGGGATATCTGGCCATGCTTGGTCGCGCCTATTTGCAACACCAGAGCCAGAATGACCGTAAAAAAATACTGGAGCACTTCTGGGGCCCAAATCTTGGCGGCTTCCAGATCGATAGCTTTGATCTTGTAAATGAAAATGACATTGATAAGGACCTGGTGGTGCACTACAAGTTCACCGCCAGCCATTACGCCAAGGCTGCCGGTCCGCTGTTGCTGGTACGTCCACGCGTAATAGGGGAAATGGCGGGTGCATTTGACGTGAGCAAACCGCGCCATTATGCGTATGAATTTGAGGCTCCATTCCTCAGAAGTGACAACGTGGAAATCTCTCTTCCGGATGGTTATAGCGTGGATGAATTGCCTGAGCCGGCCAAAGCGGTATTTCCTTTTGCCGAGTACACCAGTAAAGCGGAAAAAGATGGAAACCTCCTTAAATACAACCGCCAATACAAATTGGAGGCCACGCAAGTGCCGGTGGAACATATTGACCAGCTCAAGAAGCTCTTTTCTCAAATCGGCAGCGACGAAAAAAACATGGCCGTGCTGAAGAAGGCAAATTAAGCAATTAAACGTTGACCATACATGGTTGCGGATTCAAGATGAAAAAATATTGGTATTTAGTTTGGGCTTGCTTTTTATTGCTGCCGTGGGCCTGCTTTGGGCAGAGCCAGGAATGGCTTGACATATCTTCGCAGGAGCGGGAAATCAAAGAGGTGCCAGGCGAGCCTGGCGCTCCGGCTATCCAGCTTTATTATGCTGATGTCCGCGATGACAACACGAGGTA
>DASRCD010000690.1:0-8192 GCA_035653315.1 Candidatus Angelobacter sp. | reverse complement strand
GCCCAACGCATTTGCGACCGGAAGAAATCCGAACCATGCGTCAGTGGCGGTGACCCAGGGGATTCTTGGCCTGCTGGATGACGAAGAGTTGGAAGGCGTTTTGGCGCATGAGCTGGGCCACGTACGCAATCGCGATATTCTGACCAGTTCTATTGCCGCGACCCTGGCTGGCGCAATCACCATGCTGGCGCGCATGGGCTTCTGGTTTGGATTGGGCGGGGATAGCCGCGACCGTGATCGTGGCGGCGGCATATTTATGCTGATTCTTGCGCCGCTGGCAGCCACTCTTATTCAATTATGGGTTTCCCGCACGCGCGAGTATGAAGCTGATGCCACTGGAGCGCATATCACGCACAATCCGTATGCTTTGGCACGTGCGCTGCAAAAAATCGACGCCTATTCCAAGCGCGTTCCGCTGGTGGCCTCGCCATCCACGGCTCATCTGTTTATTGTGCAGCCGCTAATGGGAATGGATTTTGGAAACCTGTTCTCCACGCATCCGCCGATCTATAAGCGGATTGAACGGTTGACAGGCCAGCCACAGGAATATCAATAAAGCGCCTGCAAAAGCATTCGCAGCAAATTCTTAACGCCGCCAACCAGCGGCGTTTATTTTTTGCAATCCATTGGTCTAACGGTCCTCCACACTAAAAATCTTTAACTTTTTGCCGATAGTTCCTACGCTGCTCACAAGGGGGATGCTCAACATGCATTTTGAAGAACAGGTCGCAAGCGCGGACGCGATTGCTCATGAATACCTGCTGCCGCATTTTGCCGCACAAGGCATGGACCGTGTTTCTATTGACGATTTATCCAGCGAAGAGCTTGACTCACTTCCCTTTGGCGCGATTCAGCTCAATCCTGCCGGCATCATCCTTAAATACAACGATTACGAATCAAAGCTGGCAAGGGTCACGCAAAAAAGAGGCGATCGGGAAAAATTTTTTCACTGATATTGCGCCGTGCACTAACGTCCAGGAGTTTTATGGCCGGTTCAGGCAGGGTACCATGCAAAAGAAGCTGTTCCAGAAGTTCCGTTTTCACTTTGCCTTTAAGCACGCGCCCCGTGATGTGACCGTAACATTGTTTTACAGCGACATTGCGGACAGCATCTGGGTTTTCATCCGTCCGGTATAGCCAGATTTTTCACCTTCTGGCCATCAGGATGGATGCAAAATCCGGCCTGAAGCGGCATATTTATGCTGATTCTTGCGCCGCTGGCAGCCACTCTTATTCTTGTGCTTGAGGACTCCGCCTTGACTGCGGTTCATCGTTCACTCGGATGTACCCGATAGTGAAATAGTGCGCTCAAATACAATAGTGCATCGTCGCTCCAGCTCTCGTAAACTAATCGCGTAGTGTTTAAAAAAGGAGCCGGATGAAGCGCTCTCTTGTTCTGGTTGCACTATTGTGCGCGTCAACATTTGTCGCAGCGCAAAAAGCTGATGCGGCATTCGTTGTGGGCGGGGCCTTTGTCTCTGATGTCACCGGCACAGCGTTTGTGCTTCCCACCCCGCCGAATATTACCTCCACCATTGAGACAGGCAATCAGGTTTTTTTTGAAGGAGAGCTGGGTATCCGGCTGCTGAATGCGCATGTAATGTCGCTCCATGCAGAAGTCGCGGTGGCTGGGATTCCGTCACAACCGATCAAATTTCTCACCGAACCGGGAGGGCTTGCACATCAGCGTTCGGTGTTCCTTGCGCCGGGGATCAGATTTAAATTTCTGCCAGGCGCTCCTGTTTCGCCCTGGGCCAGTATTGGCGGCGGTGTGGCCTTCTACTCCCTTGATACCTTCAACACCTCGGACAAAAAAGCCCTGCTTCAGTATGGCGGCGGATTCGATTTTAAAACAGGAATTCCCCTGCTTGCCTTCCGCGCCGAAGTCCGTGATTTTTTGACTCCTGATCCAAATCTCGGGATCCCGCTGTTTACTGTCGGAAGCGGGCTTCACCATCACAACATCCTGGCCGGCGGCGGGCTTGTGCTGCGGTTTTAGGATTGGGCAAGAATACTCTTTTGTACGATTCACAAGCGGAGCGTTCGTCTTGCAAGATTTCCTCTTCTCCGGCGATCTACTTAGGCGAGGTGAGGCCAGTTACTTTGGACAGGGGTATCAGCCCTTTGGATGCTTGTGCCCCACGGAACTAAAGGGCACAATGCAATACAACCGTGCCTTACAGCGATACAATAGAAATCAAGCAGATGGCGCCCACTCAGGTCCAGTCTTCAAGCACGAGCACGAATTCGCGCGCAGCCTCCATTGAGCAGTCATTGCGCAGCATCATCCGCGGCAACGATGAAGTTTTGCGCCTGGCGATGGTGGCCGTGCTGGCGCGCGGGCACCTGTTGATTGAAGGCGTGCCGGGAGTCGGCAAGACAACGCTGGCGCATACCATGGCGCGCGCTCTGGATTGCACTTTCCAGCGCCTGCAATTCACCAGTGACATGCTGCCTTCTGACGTGCTGGGGATCTCGGTTTATTCCGCCGCGGAAGGCCAGTTTGAATTCAAGGCAGGTCCCATCTTTACCAACGTTCTGCTGGCTGACGAAATCAATCGCACCACGCCCAAGACGCAATCAGCGCTGCTGGAGGCGATGAGCGAAGGCCAGGTCACCATGGATGGCAGTTCGCATCCTCTGCCGCAACCATTTTTTGTGCTGGCAACGCAGAACCCTATTGAGCACCACGGAACCTATCCGCTGCCTGAGTCCCAATTAGACCGTTTCCTGTTGCGCGTCCGCATGGGATATCCGCAGGGAGACAATGAACGCGACATCCTGCGCTCTGAGGCAGGTGCGGCACGGCTGGATACGGTAAAGCCTGTCGCCACCGGCGCGGACGTGATCGCCATGCAGGATGAAGTTACCCGCGTGAAGGTGGATGATTCGCTGGTGGATTACGCTCTGCAGATCGTAAGAAAAACCCGCGAGATTGAAACTTTATCGCTTGGAGTTTCGCCGCGCGGATCACTCATGCTTTACCGTGCCGCACAGGCGATGGCCTATCTTGAAGGCCGCACTTATGCCACCCCGGCAGATTTCAAGTCGCTGGTGGTGCCTGTGTTTTCTCACCGGCTGGTAGTCAACGCCAGGTATTCTTCCACCCTGAAGAAATCCGACCAAGGCGAAAATATTCTTCGCGACATTATTCAGTCTGTGCCTGTTCCGGTTTAGCTTGCCGCGAATGCACGCGAATCGGAATTAAAGCGGTTTTCAGACTAAATACTGCCTATTCCTCACTCCGTTGGGCATTTTAAAATTACAGCTATACTTCTTGCGACATGTCCTTCCTGAGATTTCTTATGCTTCTGGCGCTAATCGTCTGGATTGGCGGGATCATCTTTTTTGCGTTTGTGGAAACGCGAACCCTGTTCACTGTGCTGCCCACAACCAGACTTGCAGGCGATGTTGTAAGCGCATCACTCACCAAATTGCACTGGATGGGGTTGGTTTCAGGCTTTGTTTTTCTGGTCTCTTCCTTGCTCTATAACCAGCAACGGCATCTTCAACTCAGGCCATTGGCTGCGGAGCATGTTCTTGCTGTGCTCATGTTGATACTTACGGCGATTTCGCAGTTTGGCATTACGCCGCGCATGCGCCAGTTGCGCGTTGAATTCCAGGGCGCAACCAGCAATAGCACCCAGCGCGCCGAGTTTGACCATTTACATGAATGGTCCACCCGGCTGGAAGGCGGAGTGCTACTTTGCGGATTGGTGATTGTGTTTGTGACCGCGCGGCGGTTTGGCGAATCATAAGAAGCATAAAAAAGACGCCGCGCAAAAAAGTCATCCGGCGTCTTTAATTTCAGATAGCGCTGCTCCTAATTCTTTTCTCCGGCGGGTGCTGCGGATTTCTCATCAGCAGACTTGCCCAAATCTCCGAAGGGCCACAGGCCCAGGGCTTTCAAAAAGCCGTCATTATGTTTTTCCACCAGCATTTTGGCGGTTTTATCGGCAGGCCATGGGCTGGCCAGCCGCTCAGGGCGGTCGGCGATCCAGAAAGCAGTGAGCGCCATGACGGTAGCATCGCGGGTAAGCAGGTCAGGCTTTACTTTGTCGAAAGTATCCACGGCGGAGTGGTGCGTGTACTTGTACTCCGGTGAATCCTGCCCCATGTTGATGCCCGGTAATCCGGCAAGAACAAAAGGACCGGCATCTGTGCCGAAAACGACGGAATCATCCACCTCCACATCGCCAAAAGCCTTGATGGAGCCGGCAAATTTATTAACCGCCGTAACCAGATCATTGTGGCCGCCCATGTTCAGCTTTGTTACAGGACCCTGCCCGTTATCCAGAATCACTGCCGCCACGTGATTTGCCATCTCTTCTTTATGCATCCTGGTATAAGCCAGCGAGCCAAGCAGCCCCTGCTCTTCACCGGTAAAAAGCACAAAACGGATGGTGCGTTTGGGCTTGAAACCGCTTAACTTGATGGCCTTGGCCGCGCCGAGAGTAGTTGCCACGCCGCAACCGTCATCGGTTGCACCATCAGCCAGGTCCCAGGAATCAAGATGGCCGCCCACTACAATCACCTGCTCCGGATGCTCACTGCCGCGAATTTCACCCACTACGTTGGCCGAATCCGCGGGGCCTTCTGTAATGCGGTTCTGCACGTTGATCTTCATGCGGACTTTCTTGCCCTGATCGACAAACCGGGTCAGCAATTCCTGGTCTTCCGCAACCATGCTGACCACGGGAATTTCAAAATATGTGTCAAAGCCGAGCGCGCCCGTATGAGTAAGGTGCATGCCGGTGGCCAGCGCGCCACCTTGCCCGCCAATGACCGCCACAGCATGGACTTCATGCGCTTTCTTCAGGAGATCGACAAACTTAATGAAGCCAGACATGGCGGCAGCGCCCGTTGGCGCAGGGCCTTTACGAACGATGAGAATCACCTTGCCCGCCCATGAAGCAGAGTTGTTCTTGATTTCATCGTCAAGCTGATTGAGATTTACCGGCACAAGCTCAGCTTCTTCGCCGCCCTGCTTGGTGGAACCCACCCAGCCCATGGCATCAATGCTCAGGTGGCGATGGATGGGGGCCGTCACTTCAGCTTCCGCAACACGTCGGGTCCAGCCATGCGAAATCTGCCACTTTTCCGCATGAACATTCTCCAGGCCCATGGCTTTCATTTTCTGCATGCCCCATTCCACCGCCTTGGCCGCCTGCGGAGAGCCGGTCACGCGTCCGCCAATATAGTCAGAAAGTTCCTCCAGATCGTCATACGCTTCAGGGCTCATCATGCCCTGGCCGGCGATAGCGGTGAGCGCGGGCAAAGTGCCATCCTGCGCCGGAGAAGCCGGCTCAGCAGAGTTTGCCGCCATACCGCGCAGCGCAAAGCAGAAAAGCAGAACCAGTGCGGCACTGGATGAAAACAGAAATTTACGCATGTAAATGCACCTCAAAGGCAGAATTGGTTCAAGCTCGATTTCAATGGGAATGGACGATTATATCCTTCTATTAAAGACGCGGCAGGCGAGTGACAGTAAGCAGGACCGTGAGGCACTGGATTTGATCATCAAATTGTTTGGTGAGGATTAGCTTGGTGACGGAAGGTGGCCACCGGTATTTGATCGATAAGGAGCGGCAACTTTTTTATAGCCCTGAGGAACTTGAAAAAGAGCAGGAGCAGGCTGCCCTTCTCGGATATTGATGTATTCCAGGATATATCCATCCGCGCTTTTAGTTTTGATAGGAAAACCGAGTTTTGTATCGATCCACGTAGTAATGGGCGCCATTACATCGCTGACGATCTCCCAGACATCACATCGCCGGCCAGCAATGGTCTGAGGTTCGAGCTTTTTGCAGTTCCAGTTGTTATGACCGGCACAAGGCTTAAAGGCATCGAAAGCAGGGCCGATGGGAAGATTTGATTTCGTCATTTGGTTCTGCTGATCGAGACTGATTTCCATATACGTCTGAGCTTGCGGATTAAGAGCTATTGTCTTTTGTGTGGCATAGTCAACGATCGCAGAAACTTTAAATCCGGATTGTACGTCGGTCAGGTCCTGCCGAAACTTTGGCCACGCCATATACAATTTTCCAGTCGATATTTCCTTTCCGTCCGTCTTGGTTAGTTTGGAATCAGCAGAAAATGGCAGCGGTTTGTGATCTTGTGCCAACGCTCCCACGGCGCTAAGCAAAACAACAATTCCAATGCATAATTTGCTGGAAATATTGTGATTCACCATTTGCTCCTAATGAGGAACAAACATATCTTTTTTTCGACAGCACGACCATGCCAAAAATTCTGCTGCCAGTCATGGCTCCCCGTCGCAAGCAAGGTGCAAGAAAAATGCAAGCGGGGGGAAGCAAATCTGGCAGCAGCCCAACAATGGTTCAATGCAGGCTAATTTTCCGTCAATACAATCACCTGGTTGGAAGCATTGTCTGTGATATAGCTAAAGCCCGTTACCGGATTCACCGCCACATTCGCTGGAAAAACGGCCGGAATGGGCAGCGTCTGCAATACCTGATTGGTTTTGCCATCGATAATCGTCACGCTGAGGCTGCTTGAATTCACCACATAAACGCGGTCATTCAGCAGGTTCACGTCAATGCCGTTGGGAAACTGTCCGGTTGGGACCTCGGTTATTTCCTGGTTCAGCGTGGTATCAATGACTGATACAGAAGCTGTGGTTGCAACAGTAACGAAAGCACGGTTGATGCGGAAATCTGTGGCCACATTTACGACCCCAAAGCTTTCCGGAATGGTGGCAATCTCCGCGTTGGTAGCAGCATCAAAGACCTCGACTTCACCGGGAAATCCAGCGCCGGCAACAAAGAGATGATTTGTCTTTGGGTCCACTGACAGGCCGCCGGGCTGACTGGACACAGGCACCTGGGCAATGATGGTGTTGGTCCGCCCATCGATCACAATGTATTGTCCGTTATCGGCATCAGCCAGGTAAATCCGATTGGTCACTGGATTGACCGCAATACCTTGCAGACCAATAGAGCTTCCGCTGTTGATGGGAACATTGGCAATGACTTTATTGTTGCGCCCATCCACCACGGCCAGGTTGCAGGAGTCGGCGACGGCCGGGAGGCAGCCTGCGGCGTAAATGCGGTTGGTTACCGGATTTACCGCCACCAGGAAGCCCGGGGCATTAATGGTTCCTATGATTTTTTGGGTGCTCCCATCCAGGACAACAGTTTGTCTGGTGGAATTTACGCCTACGTAAACCCTGTTTGTAACGGGATTCACTGCTACACCGAGTGGATTGTCGCCTACAGTGACCGTTGTCCGGACTGTGTCTGCCCGGAGCGATAGTGAAAATGCGAGAAGGACGAAGCTGGTTAGACTTAGAATCGCTTTTTTCATACAGGAAATTTCTCCATTGGATTTAAGTCCAGGGGGGATGCCAGGAATAGAAGCAACTCTGCTGCCAACCAATTCAGAGGGAGAGCTGCTGGATTGTGAGTACCGGAAATGCTCTGTTTGGAACCGGAATTCCACTTTTTCCCGCGATTTAAGATTGTGAAAATATGTTGAAAAGCGCGGGAAAGAAGCGCTGAGTCCCAGAGCGCATGAAAGCGGCTGGATTCCCAGCAACATTCAGCGCATTTGCAACATCGCATTCACTCAGCATGTCCGCGGATATACGCATTGGCACCTCCGGTTATCACTACAAGCATTGGGTAGGCCCGTTCTATCCGCCCAGGACTTCCACGGCGAAGATGCTGGATTACTACATCCAGCACTTTGACACCCTGGAACTGAATAACAGCTTCTATCGCCTGCCCACGATTGAAGCCTTTGAATCATGGCGCGACTCTACGCCAAAAAACTTTGTGTTCGCGGTAAAAGCCAGCCGCTTTATTACGCATAACAAGAAGCTGAAAGACCCTGAGAACGCGCTGGACAACATCCTGCCGCGTGCCGAGCATTTAAAGAAGAAACTTGGGCCCATGCTTTTTCAGCTTCCGCCAAAATGGAAGATCAACCTGGAGCGGCTGGAGACCCTGCTGCAAATTCTTCCTCGTGAACATCGCTATACGTTTGAGTTCCGGGAGCTGAGCTGGATGGACCCGAAAGTAAACCAGATGTTAGAGCGCTTCAATGCGGCCTTTTGCATTTATGAACTAGCCGGCTATCATTCCCCGCTGGAGATCACTGCCGATTTTGCTTACGTCCGGCTGCATGGCCCGGCTGCGGGAAAATACCAAGGAAGCTATTCGAATGCGCAA
>DASRCD010000689.1:0-3072 GCA_035653315.1 Candidatus Angelobacter sp. | reverse complement strand
TACAACACCACGTATCCAGGCCCGATTGGCAGCGTGCTTACTCCACATCTGCGTGGCAGCGAATTCCAGCACCTTTCCTATGCGTCTTCCTTGTGCGGCGCTTGCACCAGTGTCTGTCCGGTCAACATCAATCTGCATCATCATCTGCTGCATAACCGGCGCGACTTCACGGCTGCAGGCTCTTCCAGCGCAAAAGAGCGGATGCAATTCCGCTTGTTTAGGGCCACCATGTTGCGTCCATGGCTATATAAGCTCGGCGGCTGGCTGATGCGGCGCGGTCTCCGGATTCTATACGCGCTTGGACTATCAGGAACCATTTTTGATCCTTTGCGCGCCTGGAGCCGCAAGCGAGCACGCATTCCATTGCCGGCACAGTCATTCCGGGCGCAATGGAACAAAGGCCTGGGAAGGAATTCAGGTGCCAGCAGATAATCCAAGCCGGGAAAAGATTCTGGGGCGCATTCGTGCTGGGCTTCAAACGCCCGCCCCTGACTTTCCGATCAAGACTTTTCCCGGGCCGATTTTTGTGCCTGTTGAAAACCCGCTGGAGCGCTTTCAAAATGAGTGCAAGGCAAACCTGATGGAATGCCAGTTGACCGCTGATCCCGTAGCCAGTTCACAGTGGCTTGTCCAGGTTTTGCAGTCGCTGCCAGACGGAGAAATATTTGTGCAGGATGATCCTGCGTTGCGCAGGCTGGTTGCGGCGGCGCAAACCGCGCGTCCGGTTCGTTGGTCCAGTCAGGGGAAGCCTGCTGAACAATCTCAAGCAACCATCACACTGGCAGATGCATTGATCGCGCAAACCGGGTCGGTTTTTGTAACGTCTGCTTGCGGCGGCCGGGGCGCGTCAGTTGTTGCGCCATGTCACATTGTTTATGCAACCACGTCCCAGCTTGTCCCAGACCTGGCAACAGCCCTGCGGAACGCTACACAGCAGGGCGCGCTTGAGAAGAACTCCTATGCATGTGTGATTAGCGGCTCCAGCCGCACGGCCGACATTGAAAAGATTCTTGTGCAGGGCGCACATGGTCCCATAAGGCTCGTTGTAATTCTGGAAACCAGCAAATAAATATTTTCTTTAATTCCTTCTCTCACGGGCACGTGCTACCGCATTTTTTATAATAAAAATTCTCCTGAAATTTCCGATCGTTGCAATCTATGACGACGCAGAAATTTTGTACGGCAAACTTTGCCTACCACCTTTGCGTAATCAAGGTATTCCCCATGTCGCCGATAAAAAGGTAGGAGATTCGAGCAATGTTCAAAGACCCGGAGATCTATAAAGCCGCGCTTGATAACCTGCCGGTTGGTGTTTACATGGTAGATACCGAGATGAGGATTGTTTACTGGAGCCAGGGGGCGGAGCGCATCAGCGGCTATCTGGCGCACGATGTTTTAGGGCGGCATTGCCGGGAAAAGCTCCTGATTGACATGGATGAAAACAATCCTGTGGCTTGTGGTGAAGCATGCCAACTCAGGGACAGCATGCGCGATGGCAAACTCTATGAGGCGAATGTTCTACTACGGCACCGCAGAGGCTATCGCATTCCAGTGCATGTACGCGCTGCTCCGCTCAGAAATGAAAGCAACAAGATCATTGGCGCCACGGAGTGCTTTGAGGAAAGTCGTTCTTTCATGCCGCCAGATCGTAGAGAAAAACAAAAAAGCTCGGGCGGCGGCATGGATGCAACCACAGGGCTCTTGGACATTGCGACTACCCGGTTACGTTTGCAGGAAGTTGTCGCGGAGTTTTCTGAAAACCACTTTCCGTTCTGCATCCTGATTGTTGAGATTGATGGTCTCGATGGGTTCAAGTCTGTTCATGGAAAAGATGCAGTAGAGGCTGCGCGCGCGGTTGTGGGGCACACGCTGAGCAATGCGTTACGGCCCACTGACATTGTTGGCTGCTGGGAAGGAAACCGCTTTCTTGCCATTGTTAAAAATTGTGACAACTTCGGCGCCAAAAGTGTTGCTGAGCGGGTCCGCAAGACAGAAAGCTACTCTGAGGTGGAATGGTGGGGCGACAATCTTGAAGTCACGGTCTCCATTGGCGGCAGCGTTATCAGGCGGGAAGACAAAGTGGATTCACTGATTGAGCGGGCGCAGGTAGCGTTAAGCAAGAGTGTCAAGCAGGGCGGGAACTGCGTGACCATTCCTGAAGACAAAATTGAAGGGACAAAGGCTTAATATGTTTGTCATTATTGGTGTTGTTGTTGTCTTCGGCTGTATCATGGCCGGCTATTTAATGGAGCACGGAAACCTCAAGGTCTTGATCCAGCCCGCCGAGCTGGTCATCATTGGCGGAGCTGCCATTGGGACTGTTCTGGTTGCAAATCCCCTTCACGTGCTCAAGAAAATTGTGGGCGGATTAATGGGCGCGCTGAAGGGCTCTCCGTATACCAGGAAAAAATACCTATCCACTTTGAAGATGCTGTTTGATCTTTGCAATAAAGCACGAAAAGAAGGTCTGGTCGCCTTGGAAGCAGATGTTGAGAACCCGGCAAAGAGCCCAATCCTTTCCAAGTATCCGGATTTTATAAAAGACCACCATGCCTGTGATTTTGTTTGTGACACGCTCCGTATGGCGCTGAGCGGCGGCGTTGATCCCTTTGATGTAGATCAAATGATGGAAGTGGACATGGAGGTCCATCATCATGAAGCTTCTCAGCCGGTAGCTGCGCTCAGCAACATGGCTGATTCTCTTCCAGGATTAGGCATTGTTGCTGCCGTGCTTGGCGTTGTTATCACCATGGGCGCGCTGGGCGGGCCTCCGGAAGAAATTGGCCACAAAGTAGCGGCGGCGCTGGTAGGAACATTCCTGGGAATCCTTCTTTGTTACGGACTGGTGGGGCCTATTGCCGCGAACATGGCCAAAGTAGTGGATGACGAGCATGCGTATCAGCATGTATTGCGCGTGGCTATCATCGCATTTGTGAAAGGCACGCCGCCGATTATGGCGGTGGAAGTGGCACGGCGCGCCGTACCTTCACGCGTGCGTCCCTCATTCCAGGAGTTGGAAAAGCTTTGTCGCGGCGCTGAAGATTCCGCCGCCGCTGGCCAGGCCGCAGCCGC
>DASRCD010000688.1:0-2423 GCA_035653315.1 Candidatus Angelobacter sp. | reverse complement strand
CCAAGGGAATTACCTTTGCTATAAAAGTCCATCCCCGCGCGCGCAAGAATGCTGCAACCGGAGTAGTGGGTGAGGCGCTTAAACTTGCGCTCACCGCGCCGCCTGTGGAAGACAAGGCAAATCAGGCAGTGATTGAATTCTTTGCGGAATTGTTTGCAATTCCTCGTTCGTCCGTTACCATAACGAGCGGCGAAACCAGCAGAAATAAAGTGGTGCGAGTTTTTGGCGTGGGCCGGGCGGCGGCCGAAAAATGTTTATCAGAGCTGATTGCCGGCGGCAGCTAATGCGCTAAAGGAGAACACTTTGGCCTTTTCCGAACGTTTACAGCAGATCAAAACAGGCTTTGAGCGGCCCTTTTGGGTGGCGAATGTCACAGAGCTGTTTGAACGGCTTTCTTACTATGCGGCCTTTGCTTCGCTGGCGCGTTATCTGCATGAGTCGCTTCAATTCCCGGTTCAGGATGCCAGCAACCTGACTGGCCTGTTTGGCGGGCTGGTATGGTTTTTGGCTGCGTTCGGCGGGACCGTGGCTGACCGGCTGGGCTTTCGGCGTGCGCTGTCTCTTGCTTACCTGGTCTTGAGTATTTCTTATTTCCTGCTTGGATCACTGGCGGCTCCATGGCTTGGCCCGGTGCGCGACCATATACCTTTAATTGTGCTGGTGACCGTTGTTCTTGCCTTACCGGCGCTTGGCATTGCCCAGGTTAAACCTTCTGTTGTCGGAACAACGGCACGCGCTTCAAAAGATAATGTCCGCTCGATTGGCTATTCCATTTATTACACGCTGGTGAATATTGGCGGCGCGGCGGGACCTTACGTTGCTTCGTGGGTGCATCGCCACATGAGTGTGGAAAATGTTTTTCGCGTGGCAGCGGCCAGCGTCTTCTTTATGTTCTTTGCCGTGCTGCTGTTCTTCCGGGAACCGCGCCAGGCGAATGAAGTCCAAACCACCAGCGTGGGGCAGGCCCTGAAAAACTTTGGCATGGTCCTGGGAAACCCAAAATTCATGCTGTTCCTGTTGATCTTTTCCGGCTACTGGATTGTGTACTGGCAGGAGTTCATCATTTTGCCGATTTATGTCCACGATTACATCAATCCAAACACCGATACTGAAATCATGCTGATCACCGGTCCTCTGCTGGTCATTGCCTTTACGGTGCTGATCAATGTGGCCACGCAAAAAGTGGCTCCGTTCCGCGCCATCACTTTGGGCACGCTGATTTCGGCAATAGCCTGGGGGCTTTTGATTATTCACCCTTCCGTGTTGATGGCCTATGCCACGCTGGCAGTGGTGGCAATTGGCGAAATCATTCAATCACCACGCTATTACGAATATATTTCTCGCTTGGCCCCTTCAGGACAACAAGGCACCTACATGGGCTTTGCTTTTTTGCCAATTGGAATCGGCTCACTCATTGCAGGATGGTTTGGCGGAAAGCTGATCCATCACTTTGGCGAGGTACAACATCAGCCGGAGAAGATGTGGTGGGTAATTATTGGCGTGGGAGTTTTAACCGCGTTGCTGCTATGGATTTATGACAGGACGTTGATGCCAAAAGAGGCGATGTCAAAAGAGTAACCGCCATTCTGGAATCGCTGAGGACAGCTGAAAATATTCAAGCAGCGTTAAAAATGGCGACACGCACGTTCAGAGTGCCGCGACTAAAACACTTCACTATTTGAAGGCATCATCAAACCATTCAGTCCTTGGATTTCTTTCATCCCAAGGACTGGCGGCACCTCTGTATTGTGCAGAGTTGCTAAAGCAGACTTTCTAAAATAAAAGTACCTGCCTTGTAGAGAATCGCAGCAGGCACTCCCGCATGAAACATTCGGGCAGCTTTGCTCATGCGGGACCTTGTGAAAATTTATCCCTGACAATGACAAAATCTTCTGAACAGATTTCTATGCTGCTCTCTTGCGGGCTGCCCATCTTTTTCTCATGGCATCGCCGATCTTTTTACGGGCCGCTGCCGACATATGACGTTTCCTGCCATTGGCTTGTTTAGCTGGCCGGCCGGGTTTACGAGTGGTTCCCTGCAATGCGGCTAACGCTGAATTGATTCGGCTTAGTTGGTTTTCCAACTGTTCAATGATCGCTGATGCGTCCAAGGGGGTCTCCTATGCGTTTTGTAATGATGATGATTCTAGCAGGAGAGAGGAAGACCGAACATCTACATATTGCAGTAAGAGAACAAGTACATATTGCAGTAAGAGAACAAGCAATGTCATAGGTGCGGTTGCTGTTCCACAAATGAGAGACTGCTCTCACAGAAGCAATGTCGGGATCAATCAGCGAGTCGGGTCGAGAAAACAGGTTTGTTCACATAATTCAGGAACTACCAACCCTCAAGGCTTGGCGCATTCGGCGCATTTCGCTGGCTATTTTGCATATCAAAGCAGTCGGTGAGCATCTGACTGTAA
>DASRCD010000687.1:0-6435 GCA_035653315.1 Candidatus Angelobacter sp. | reverse complement strand
CAGGGCTGCCCTGATCCTGGCTGCGACCGGATAATATCGTTCGCGGTGCCAGCGCAGATACTGTTTGGCTTGCTTTCTGAGGTTTTCGAGGTTCGGCATAGGCGCAGTAGTATTTACTTGTCGTAGGTGGGCGTTGCCCTTTCGATTTCTGCACCGATGCGCCCTACGCAGCCATGCAAATAGTGCCTTGGTTGGGCGTGGTTGTCAACCTGAAGAATTACCGCCAGCGCACGGTACCGTCGCAGGGATGGGTAAACGGAAATGTAAGTTCACCGCAGAAGTACGAAGGCGCGGAGAAAGCGAATCTTAATCGCGTTCATCCTTATTGTTTCCGATCACCCGGTCACCCGATCACGCGCGATCACCCGATCTTATCAGTGTCATCTGTGTTTATCTCTGGTAAGCATTTTCGGCTTTCCTTATCTGTGATCATCCGCGCAAATCCAGGGTAAACCTGCGGCGCATGCTAAAATAAAAGACGCAGCTGCGGTCCCGCCTTCAGTAAGCCGGAATCCTTTCGCAGTTCTCTTAAAAACCAATGATTTCAGTCAGTAACGTTTCCATGCGTTTCGGCGCAAAGATTTTGTTTGAAGATGTAACCACCACGTTTACCGCAGGCAAGCGCTATGGACTCACCGGCCCCAATGGCGCGGGCAAGACCACTTTTATGAAGCTGCTCTCCGGTGAAAATGAGCCGCAAAAAGGCAACGTGGTGCGCCCCAAAAAGCTCAGCGTGCTCAGCCAGGACCAGTTTGCCTTTGACGCCTATCGCGTGATTGACACCGTAATCATGGGCAACAAGCGTCTGTGGGCCGCTCTGGAAGAGCGCGACCAGATTTATGCCAAGCCGGAAATGTCCAATGAAGACGGCATGCGGCTGGGTGAACTGGAAGGAATCGTGGGCGAAGAAGACGGATACTCCGCTGAAAGCGATGCGGCCATTCTCCTGCAAGGGCTCGACATCCCCGATGAACTACATGAGCGCAAGATGAGCGAACTCCAAGGTGGACAGAAAGTCCGTGTGCTGCTGGCCCAGGCTCTGTTTGGCCATCCGCAGGCCCTGCTGCTGGACGAGCCCACGAACCACCTTGATCTTGACTCCATTCACTGGCTGCAGGATTTTCTCAATCGCTATGACGGCGTGCTGATCACCATCTCGCATGACCGCCACTTTCTGAACAGCATCTGCACGCACATTGCGGACATCGACTACGAAACCATCATCACCTATACCGGCGGATATGACGACATGGTGATGGCCAAGACGCAGATACGTTCGCAGATTGAAGCGCAGAACGCGCAGCGCGAAAAGAAGATTGCGCAGTTAAATGAGTTCATTGCCCGGTTTGCCGCTGGAACGCGCTCCAGCCAGGTGCAGTCGCGCAGAAAAGAAGTTGAGCGTCTGCAGGTCACGGAACTGGCCAAGTCCAACATCGCGCGCCCTTTTATCAAGTTTGAAATGAAGCGGCCATCCGGCAAGCACATTCTTGAGGTTGAAGGCGTAAGCAAGTCCTATGATCAGGACGAAGTAATCAAGAGCTTTACCGCCAGTGTTACGCGCGGAGAAAAAATTGCGCTCATGGGCCGCAACGGCGCGGGGAAAACCACGCTGCTGAATGCTCTGCTGGCCAACTCGCCCAACACGCCGGAAGCGGAATTGCGCAAAACCTCTGGCTATAACGGTCCATTCATCACCGGCGGCAAAGTTACCTGGGGACATGAAGCCGCCATTGGTTATTTCCCGCAGGACCACCGCAGCCTGATTGAGCCCGGCACCACCATTTTTGACTGGCTCTTTCAGTGGGACCCTTCTGTTTCCAACGAGGAAATTCGCGGGCTGCTGGGCCAGATGCTCTTCCCCCGCGACGAAGCCAGCAAAAAGACTGACGTGCTTTCCGGTGGCGAAGCCGCGCGCATTCTCTTCTGCAAGCTCATGCTGCAAAAGCCCAACGTGCTGGTGTTTGACGAACCTACCAACCACCTTGATCTTGAATCCATCAACGCGCTGAATATCGCCTTGCAGCGCTTCCAGGGTACCGTGTTGCTGGTCACCCATGACCATGACCTCATTGATGAAGTCGCTACCCGCATCTGGCACTTTGACGATCATAAGATTGAAGACTTCAAAGGCACGTATGAGGAGTACCAGGCAGCCGTACAGGTCTAATGCCTGTCTTTGGCTGTTAAGTCAGCACGAATTTTAGATGCCGGGTGAGCCGCCTGTTATATCAACTTTGGACTGGTTTGATTTGAGAGGGGTCTCTGGGATCGCCCGCCAATGAGCGTACAAGGTTTACAAGCTGCTCTGGTTCGTGGCTTGAGAGCATAAAATCCGCGCTCTCATACTTGTCGCCGATACGCGGAGAGAGCACCACAATCTGGATTTTGTCTGTCATCTCTTTAATAGAGCGGCCCACTCCTTCGCAGTCGATCGTTGGATCTGATACAAGCACTGCAATATTAATGTTGGGAAACAGATGAAACAGGTCCAGGGCCTCCCGGGTAGAGTGTGCGGTCAGAACATTGAATTTAGCTGTCTCCAGTACCAGTTTGCGTACAGAGAGCGCCTGGGAGGGCTCGGGCTCGGCAACCAAAAGGGTGGGTCTGGGCATACTGCGCTTTTTGATGCTTAGCCCATTCCTTATGCTGCCCATACTGCCCTGTAGCGCATCCTTGCACGCCTGCTGAATTTCTCCGAATTTCGAAATAAATTCTTACAAATCTTCATGCATCATTTCTCCGGCCTACGGGTCAGAATGCAGCAGAGTACATAAGGGAGATCAAAATGTTACGTTCTGCTCGTAGTTGGTTTCTGCTCGTAGTTATGTTGGGATGCCTGAGCATGCAGGTTTTCGCGGCAGACCCGATGCCCATGATGCGATCGATTGCGCCGGCTCCGGTGCAGATCATGACCGCCAAGAAAGTGTTTATCGCCAATAATACCGGTGAAAACAGTGCGGACGACCAGAAGCATGGTCAAGATGACCGCTCTTATAATTTGTTTTATGCCGCCATGCGGAGTTGGGGACGTTACCAGCTGGTTTCTTCTCCTGCGGCAGCAGATTTAATATTTGATCTGGACCTGATTCCCGGAGTGTCAGGCGGCAGGTTCGCGCCTGATGTCAACCCGCGCCTGAGCCTTACCATAGTAGATCCGGGCACTCATGCGGCTTTATGGACTCTTGCGGAGTATTTTGGTTTTTCCACGAATAATTATCCTCAGGCCATGGCTGCCCTTGTGCAGGATGTGAAAAACCTGAGCGTGCGTGCTGAAGCACAAGTACCGAGCGACGCAAACATTGCCACTATCATGACGATGATCGGCCAGATTGAGCTCGATTTTGCGAAAACCGCTTTAAACAAATCAAAAACTCCTGCCTTACATTCGTTTGCGGAACAGATGGTCTCTGACAATACAGCTATGCAGCAGTCCATACAAAAATTAAACCTGAAGCCCGCGGGCAACTATACCAGTGACTGGCTGGCCGGCCAGTCTGACAAAGTCAAAGATAGACTCGCCTCAAACAATGGAAAATCTTTTGAACGGTACTATGTAGCTGATGAAATTGAGTTTGACCAGACCATTGCCACCATGATCGCGGATACACTGCTCCCCAACGCGCATGACCCTGATTTGAAGACTGTGCTGTCAAGTTCAGAAACTGCCGCGCTCGCTCATCTGGACGCTGTGCAAAAACTGATGCCGGTGATTGATCCTCCTCCGAAAGATAACGATTAAATCATCAGCTATCACTTGGCTCTGCTCCGCTTTATGGCTCCGCGCTTTCTCTGAGCTGAATTAAGTTTTGCTGTATGTAATTTTGCGGCGTTTCCATGGTTGCTGTTAGGATAGGGGCAATCCACGGCGTGATGAATCCACGCCTTGCCACTATTCATGTCCACTGACTATCGAGCAGACCATGTAGGCAGCTTTCTGCGTCCCCCGCAACTTTTACAGGCGCGGTACAGCTCCGTCTCCAGCCCGGAAATGCTACGTGCAATCGAAGGTAAACACATCCTGCGCATCCTTGAGCGGCAAAAAGAACTGGGCTTTGAAATTTTTACTGATGGTGAATTGCGCCGCCGCAATTTCATGAGCAACTTCACTGATGCGGTTGCCGGATTCAATATGGATGATGACGTGCCTCGCTCATGGCAGTTTGAAAAAAAAGACGATGCCGATATCAGCCGCATCGCCGGAATTGTCACCACGCGGCTTCGTCAAACGCGCCGGCTTGCCGGCTATGAACTGGGATTTTTAAAGCAGCACAGTCCAGGCAAAGTGAAAATTACCCTGCCCAGCGCCACGCAATTTCCGGCAATCGCATTCAAGCCGGGCGTTACCAGCAAGGTTTATCCTGATCGCTCAGCGCTGCTCTGGGACATTGTGGAAATCATCAAGTCTGAATTGGCCCAGCTCGCGCAGGAAGGCGTGGATTATATCCAGATTGATGCGCCGCGCTACACCTATTACATTGATCCCAAGTGGCGTGAGTGGATTCGCACGGAAATGAAAGTTGAGCCAAATGATTTTCTCGATGAGTCCATTCGCGCGGACAACGCCTGTCTTGAAGCGGCTCGCCGCCCCGGCATTACGCTGGGCTTACATCTCTGTCGTGGCAACAATCGCAGCCATTGGTATGCTGAAGGCGGCTATGATGCAATTGCGGAAAAGCTTTTTGGTTCGCTCAACGTAGACCGCTTCCTTCTGGAATATGATGATGACCGCTCCGGCACCTTTGCTCCGTTGCGCTTTGTCCCGCGCGGCAAAATTGTGGCGCTCGGGCTGGTTAGCACCAAGCGTCCGCAACTGGAAAATGGTGACATGCTGATCCGCCGCATTCAGGAGGCCGCGCAATACATTCCGCTGGAATATCTGGCGCTCAGCCCGCAGTGCGGCTTTGCTTCCACCATGGAAGGCAATCTTCTGACTGAAGAAGAGCAATGGGCAAAAATGCGCTTGGTGGTGGAAACAGCCCATCGCGTCTGGGGCTGAGCAACCATGGGCTTGGCAGCGGCATAAAAAGTAAAAAGAGAACAAGCATGCCTTTTATCAGCGTCAACAATATCCGTCTCTTTTACCGGCTGGAAGGAAAAAGCGGCCTTCCTGTGCTGGTGCTCTCCCACTCCCTTGGCTGCGATCATGAAATGTGGTCGCCTCAACTGCCTGATTTGCTGGAGCATTTTCAGGTCCTCCGCTATGACACACGCGGCCATGGCGCTTCTGATGTTCCTGCGGGCGATTACACTATTGATCAACTCGGGCAAGACGTGCTGGATCTTGCTGGAAACTTGAAGATTGAAAAGTTTACCTTCTGTGGTCTTTCCATGGGCGGGGCTGTTGGGCAATATGTGGCTTTGCATGCTCCGCAAAGGCTTACCCGGCTTGTTCTGGCTAATACCGCGCCAAAATTCGGCACGCCGGAAATGTGGGAATCGCGCCGTAAAGCAGTGCTTGAAGGTGGCATGCAGGCGGTTGCTGAATCTGTCATGGAGCGCTTTTTTTCGCCTGAACGGCGAGCGGAGACCTCCGCGCAATCCACATTAAGAGTGCTTCTTGGAACTGATCCCAGGGGATATGCCGCCTGTAGCGCCGCTCTGCGTGATGTCGACTACCGCGACAGGCTCGGAAAAATTTCCGTTCCCACGCTGGTCATTGGCGGCGAAAAAGACCCTTCCACGCCGTGGCAGGGCAATGGTGAAGTTATTGCCCGTGAAATTCCCGGGGCTAAAGCCGTCATGCTGCCCACCGCGCATCTTTCTAGTCTGGAGCAGCCGCGCTCCTTTACTGCTGCCGTGCTCGACTTTTTGCTGGCTGTGACGCCATCGTAAAACAGCGCCAGAGCGTCTGAGCAGGTTCGTTCACGAAAAATTTACAGAAGCTTGGGCCGAATATTGTCCTTTTCTTTCACTCTCGTTTATTCTGCAAAGTAGCCTGTTCTTTCGCGTAGTTGTCCAGTAAGCGGTAACTGCTGGCCGCCGATCATTTTTCATTCAACAATCGTAAGTTGTGGACTATGAAGCTCAAGATATTTAAAAGAGACCTCACTATGCCCAGGCGGATCGCCGGTTTCGGCGTTCTCAAATACCGTCTATTGGCATTTCTGGCCGTCTTTGGTCCTGGTTTTATTACCGCAAATGTTGATAACGATCCCGGCGGCATCCTCACCTATTCACAGGCTGGCGCAAAGCTCGGCTATGTTCTGCTCTGGACTCTGATTCCCACGACTATCGCTTTGATTGTTGTGCAGGAAATGGCGGCGCGTATGGGCGCTGTTACTGGCAAGGGCCTGGCGGATCTTATCCGCGAAGAGTTCGGGCTCCGTGCCACGTTTTTTGTCATGGTCGTCCTCGGTATTGCCGACTTCGGCAACATCATGGCGGAGTTCGCCGGCCTAGCTTCAGGAATGGGCATTTTCGGCGTCAGTAAATATC
>DASRCD010000686.1:0-2960 GCA_035653315.1 Candidatus Angelobacter sp. | reverse complement strand
GTGCATTCACAAGATCAACCTTTTGCCGCTCCAATGCTGATTCAGTGCGCGCAGATAAAGTAAGGACCTGCCAGGAACGCGAAGGAGTTGATGCTTTTTGTGATGGCGCTTCCGCCAGAATCACGTGGGCGTTGGTACCGCCAATGCCGAAAGAACTAACGCCCGCCAGACGCGGCGTGCATTCCCATGGCGCAGTTTTTGTACTGACGTAGAACCGGCTCTCATCTAGATTGAGCTGGGGATTCGGTTTTTCAAAATGCAGAGTTGGCACAAGCGTTTGGTGCTCAAGACAGAGCACGGCTTTGATGAGTCCGGCAACTCCGGCAGCCGAATCGCAATGGCCGATATTGGTTTTAACCGAGCCAATCGCACACGTTTTTTCGCCGGCAGCCGCACTGTCCTCTTCGCTCGAAAAAACCTGCCGCAACGCTTCAAGTTCAATGGGATCACCGAGCGGCGTTCCTGTGCCATGGGCCTCAATATAAGAAAGCTGCTGCGCTTCTATGCCAGCATTCGCCAGCGCCTGTTCTATGACGCGCCGCTGCCCTTCAACGCTGGGAGCGGTATAACCCACTTTCAAATTGCCGTCATTATTAATGGCGGAACCTTTGATGACCGCATGGATGTGGTCGCCCGCCGCGATGGCCTGATCGAGAGGCTTTAGTAAAACAAGGGCTGCGCCACTACCAGGCACCGTGCCTTGAGCATTTGCGTCAAAAGCGCGACAGACACCATCAGGCGAGAGAATTCCACTTTCCTCAAAGATATATCCAGTTTGTGAAGCAAGAGAGACGCCACCGGCCAGCGCCATGTCACACTCACCATTCATAAGGCTCTGGCAGGCAAGGTGCACAGCCACCAATGAGGTGGAACAGGCAGTATTTACGGGCACGCTTGGGCCACGCAAATCGAGAAGATAAGAAAGGCGCGGAGCAAGATGATCTTTGCCCGTACCAATCATGAGTTGCATTTCACCCAAAGAGCGTAAGAGACCGGGATCACCACGGAGAAGATCCCGATAGAGACTTTCTCCCGCGCCGGCAAACACTCCAATATTCTGCCCACGCGGATTGTAGCCCGCGGATTCAAGCGTCTCCCAGGCACATTCCAGCATGAGGCGCTGTTGCGGATCTGTGGCAGTGGCTTCAGCGGGATTCAAGCCGAAGAAAGCCGCGTCAAAAAACTCAACATTCTCAAGCCTGCCTGTGGCATTGACGAAACGCGGATCATTCACAAATTCCTGGGGCAGAGAGGGAAGAGCATCGGCAGAAAGAGCGGAGATTGATCCAATACCAAGCTTCAGGTTCTCCCAGAAACGGCTGACGGAAGGCGCACCTGGGAACCGGCACGCCATGCCGATAATGGCGATATCTGTAACTTCTGTGCGATTACGGCTGCTGGTCTTCCGTTTTGCACCAGAATGGATATTGTCCGCTTCCAGATAGGAAGCGAGCATGGCCACCGTGGGATGTTCAAAGAGCTTCACCATGGGCAGGCGCACGCGCAGAGATTTCTGCAATTTGGCATGAACCTGCGCGAGGAGAAGAGAATGCCCGCCAAGGTCAAAGAAATTATCGTGAATGCTGATGCTTTGCCGGCCCAGCACATCTTTCCAGATTCCAGCAATCAGCGCCTGGAATTCTGATTGCGGTTGAACCAGCGTGTCTGCCCTGCGCTCCTCTATGGGACGCCTGGACAATTCAAGGCGATCAACCTTGCCACTGGGAGTGAGAGGCAGTTCCCGAAGAACGATGATCGCAGCCGGCAACATGTGCGATGGAAGACTCTCATGGAGTTTGCTGCGTAATGCCGCTGGATCAATCGCGGAAGGATTGCGCGCTGCCACAAAAGCAATGATTTCCCTGCCTCTGCGTTCTTCGTCTTTAATTACAACAACACCGTCTGTAATCCCTGGCAATGCCCGCAATGCGGACTCTATCTCTCCCAGTTCAATGCGGAAGCCGCGAATCTTTACCTGTTGGTCTGCCCGGCCAACAAATTCCAGATTGCCATCCTTGCGCCAGCGCACCACATCTCCGGTGCGATACATCCTGGCTCCGGGAGCTTCTGCAAAAGGATTGGCGATGAACCTCTCCGCCGTAAGAGCCGAACGATTGAGATAGCCGCGAGCCAAGCCCGGACCAGCAATATAAAGTTCGCCTGCGATCGCCACGGGCACCGGTTGAAGATTGCCGTCCAGCACATATACGCGGGTGTTTATGTTGGGAAAACCGATGGGAGGGATTGCTGAACCCTCCAGCGGGGCGCTGATGGTGGCGCAGACGGTGATTTCCGTGGGTCCATAAGCATTAATGACACGACGCCCACGCGACCAGCGAGCAATCAACTCACCGGGACACTGCTCACCGACGACAATAAGATTTTCAAGAGTTAAATTTTGCCGCTCATCGATCGTGGCGAGCACAGAAGGAGTAAGGGTGGCATGAGTAATCTTCTGACGGCGCAGAGTTTCCTGCAAAGGAATGCCGCCATGCTCGTCTTCAAGCAAGACCAGGGGTGCGCCAACGGTCAATGCCATTAGAAGCTCCCAAAAGGAAGCGTCAAAGTTGAGCGATGCAAATTGCAACACACGCGAGTGCTGCGTGAGGAAGAGTCTGCGTACGTGGCTGCGAGTGAGGGAAGGAATACCAAGATGCGAAACGACAACACCTTTTGGCGTACCTGTCGAGCCTGACGTATAAATCACATAGGCTGGATGTTCCGGCAACAACGGCTGGCTGCGATCCTCATCCTTGGGATCATGAGTGGGTGAGCCGCTTAACTCCGCCTGCGTCTCTTTCGCGTCCAGACAGATCAACTCCACTCCGCTGCTCTCCGGCAGCTGGCTCCGCAGATTTTCCGTTGTCACCATCACCTGCGGCTGCGCGTCTCTCACCATGTATTCCAATCGCGCCTTCGGATACTCCGGATCGAGCGGCACATACGCTCCGCCCGCTTTC
>DASRCD010000685.1:0-9403 GCA_035653315.1 Candidatus Angelobacter sp. | reverse complement strand
CTCCACTGGCGGATCAACCAAGCCTGTAGGCCGGATAATCTGCTCCACCACCACGCCGGCTGATTTTGTAAGTTCATACGGGCCGGGCGTGGCGGAGACATAAATAATCTGGTTAGTGCGCTCTTCAAATTCCTCAAACTTCAGCGGGCGGTTGTCCAGAGCCGAAGGCAGACGGAAACCATAATGCACCAGATTTTCTTTGCGTGAACGGTCGCCATGCCACATGCCGTGGAGTTGCGGTACGGTCTGGTGGGACTCGTCAATAAACATGATGAAGTCACGCGGCACATAATCCAGCAGGGTTGGCGGTGGCTCGCCGGGCATGCGGCCACTGAAATGGCGTGAGTAATTCTCAATACCGTGGCAGTAGCCCACGGACTTCATCATCTCCAGATCAAAGCGCGTGCGCTGGTGTATGCGTTGCGACTCCACCAGCCGTCCTTCTTTTTCCAGCTCTTTTTCCCACCATGCCAGCTCTTCCAGAATCGTGCTGATGGCATGATTTTTGGTGGTGTTTGACATTACATAGTGGCTCTTGGGATAAATCGGCAGCCGCGTGTACTTCTGCTTGACTGTGCCAAACAGCGGATCAATTTGCGAGAGGGAATCCACCTCATCGCCAAAGAGTTCAATACGATACGCGTTATCATCGTATGTTGGAAAAACTTCAATCACATCGCCGCGAACGCGGAATGTTCCGCGCTTAAAATCTACGTCATTGCGCTCGTAAAGAATCTCTACCAGTTTACTGAAAATGTCATTGCGCCTGATCTTCTGCCCTTTTTCCAGAAAAAGCAGCATGCCGTAATAAGCTTCCGGAGAGCCCAGACCGTAAATGCAGCTTACAGATGCAACAATCACGCAATCGCGCCGTTCAAAAAGAGAGCGTGTGGCGGAGAGCCGCAGCTTGTCTAGTTCATCATTGATGGTGGCTTCTTTTTCTATGTAAACATCGCCGGCGGGAATGTAGGCTTCCGGCTGATAGTAGTCGTAGTAAGAGACAAAATATTCTACCGCATTGTTAGGGAAGAACTGCTTGAACTCGTGATAAAGCTGCGCGGCGAGCGTCTTGTTGTGCGCCAGCACCAGCGCCGGACGATTCAACTGCTCTATCACCTTGGCCATGGTGTAGGTCTTGCCGGAGCCGGTCACGCCCAGCAGCACCTGGTGTTTTTCTCCGGCATAAATGCCGCGCGTAAGCTCTTCAATGGCGTTGGGCTGGTCGCCCTTTGGTTTGTAATCGGAAGCTAAACGGAAATCCATCGGAATACAGATTCTCAATTCAAATTAAAGTTTCAACTCTTCGACAGCCTCTCTAGCAGCGATTTAGAGGCAAGGAAATCTCTTTAGTGTGACATGCAGATGGGGAGCTGTGCAAATTGGGATTTTATCGTTCAACAGAAAAAGGCGTCGCCAAAATATCATTTTGACGACGCAGCTTGAATTTTAAATTGTTCCTGATTCTATTTAGTCGGCTTCGCTGAGAGAAATTCTGCCGATGGTTGCGGTGCCTGCCACCTTGGCCTCGGCCGCAGCGGCGACTTTCCCTGGTTCGGTCGGACCACGTGGCACATATGTAACGGTAACGTGGTCTTTCCATTGCCCAAGTTTTTGCAGCCTGGCAACTACATCCGTTACATCAAACTGCAATTGCGCGTCATGATTTTCTTCACGGCTATGCTTCAAGCCAAAGAAATGAACCGTTCCCGCATAATACGGGCTTTTATAATTTGGCTGTTCACCCTTCGGAAGATTTAAATAAATCTCGTATCCCACAGCAGGATTTTTCTCAAACTGGATATCGTCCAACGTGAGCACAAGGCGTTGTGGACTCGCCGCGGCAGTTAGCTTCTTCGGAGTGAGTCCAGTTTCTTTTACCGGGATATCCACATTAATTGGGGCAGCACCAAGGGTCGTCCTCTTTTCTGGCGGTAATTCGGCGAGCAAACGTGGGGTTGTTGCCGTGACTTTTTTGGGTGGGCATGAAACTTTGGTTGGCGGCACCGGCACCTTCTCATTCTCATAGGTGTAGCCGAGTTGCTTCGCATCATCCAAAATATCCCTGGCCGTTAAATAGCATTGTTGTTTTTTTTCATTAAAGAAGTAGAACTTCTGGTCTAGCCATGTGGCGTCCCAGTTGTTGGTCCTGCCGCTGTCCAGTTTTTCCCATGCATCCCAAAGCCGGTCAATATTGGCGTGATGCAGCCAGAAGATAGGGTCTTGGGCCGCCGTGTTGGGATCAGACATCCATCCGCCCACATCATCATGCACGGCATTATGCGGCAGAGACTCCAGCGCTCCGAACCCGCTGGAAAAGTGGATAGGCGAGGGAACCTGCTTGCCGCCAAAACTGGAAGCCCAGTTGGTAGCGCCGCAAGTGAACATCATTCGTGACATGGAATAGTTGGTTTCCACGTCACCCGCCGGCAGGTATCCTCCAGCATTCATGGATGGATTGCGCTCAGAAACGTACAGAGGGCTGGAAGTATTGCGGAATTCGGCGGGAAGCTGCAAACGCGGATCTGTGGAGCTGGTGGGATTGTCATAATCCCAATAGGGAAGATTAAAAGCCGGATCCGAAGCTCCACGCACAAGCTGCTCAAAGAAGTAGATATACATGCGGTGCCAGGAAAGAAAAAAGTAGGTCCCGTGCTGGCATGTGTTCCACAAGGGCTGAACAGGAGTGGTATATGTGCCGTGCATGGCCGCCTGATAACTCCAACTGGTTGGATCGGTAGCAGCACGCCCGTGCATGGCTTTTACGCCTTTAGCATATAAATCCAATTGTTTTTTGCCTTCCGCGGTGGTCGCATTGACGCGAACGCGTGGCTTGGCGTCAGGTTTAACAACGCACTTGTCCTGGCAGGTCGCCGTCAGGGCCCATAAAAGCAGGAAAATACTCATTTGCTTCAGCGTAATATTCATTCATGTCTCTCTTTCCAATCAAGAAATTGCTAAAAGTCGTGATTCCCGGAACATGGGTTTCCCAATATGGTCTGTTTATCGAGTGAAGACTATAGGCTGAGCGTTACAAAAAAGTGAGTGGAAGCTAAGCCGTTCCAGATTCAGAACATAAGAGTTTTCTAGTAAAAGCGGGGAGCGTGTGAAAACCAATCAAAAGCCGGATTAAATCTGTAATCATGCAGTATCTTGGCTGCATTAGCGAAGGCCTGCTACCTAAACCGGGGCCATGAGCATCTAATTGTTATATTCAGCTTGGAATTCAAAAGATGTCTTATTTCCATCGTATGGCGGCCGGTCCAGGAGTTGCGGTATTGGCCGCATTTGCACTGAGTTTAGTGTCAGGCATGGCAATGTTCGCGCATGCAGCGCCAAATTCTGGATTTGCCTATTTTCATGGCGGAGAGGAGCCTGCAAACGTGGTTGCAAAATTTGAGCCACCACAACCCATCGCGCTTGGCCAGTCTCCGGTTACCGTGACCATTTCTCTGAATGAGCAGGCCAATGCAGCGATAACCAAAGCGCTGTCTGAACAAAATGGGCGCGTGCTGCTGAACCTGGAGGGCATTGAATACCAGCAGAACCCGGGCGCAGGATATGAGATTTATCTCGACCAGCCGGCGACAGCGGCACAAGACCGGCACAGCGTTCATTACGCTGGTGTATTGCATTTTTATGGTTTGAAAGAAGCGGCCCAGGCCAGCGGAAAGCCTGCTGAAGTTAGTTTTGACGTGACCAGCCAGGTACGCCAATTGAGCAAAACCGGACAGCTTTCAACGCATGAGCTAAAAATAACTTTTATGCAAAGAGGCGTGCAGCCCCCAAAAGGTGATAAACCATCCTCGCCCATCTCTACGCCTAAAATTGCCGCGCTTGAAATAATGGTTGAATAAAAGTGGCCTTTGAATCCTCTTGAACTAACACTCAAGAGGAGCACGGGTAAAGCAAAAATCCAGCGCGACTTGGATCAATTTGATTGTGACGAGGGAGTAATGGAAAATCAGCCGATTCCCATCTGGTTAACTTGAAAGCCAAGCCGGATAAAACAGAGATTTAGAAATTCGAAATTTTAATTTGAAAATCTTCCTTAATTACTCTGCTTTAAACTCCAGCCTTGCCTGCTCTCTTGATCCCAACACGGTTGCCAACTCTTTTGGATGATCGATGAGAACATCAGGCGGAGCGTCTTCCAACGTGTGGGGAGCCAGGCCATAGGTCACGCCAACGGAGTAAATTCCGGCATTGCGGGCGGTCAGTATGTCAATGTTGGAATCACCGATCATGATCGCTTCTTCAGGAAATGCTCCGGTTTCTTCCAGCAGTGCCTGCACACCGGCAGGATCGGGCTTTTTGGTATGAAAGCTGTTGCCGCCATAGACTTGAAAAAAATATGGGCCTAATCCCAGAGCCTCCACAATGGCGCGGGAAGGCCCAACCGGCTTGTTGCTCAGGACGGCCATTTTCACCGGCTCGCCATCACGGCTTTTGCGGATTGCCTCCAGTGATTCCGTAATTCCTTCATACACGTATGTGCTGTCGAGCTTGTGTTCGCGGTACCAGGCCAGAAAGTAGAGCAGAGCGTCCTGCACAAAGTTCTCATCATCAGGATCGCCCAGCGCTCGGCGTACCAGCATGGGTGCGCCATCGCCAATGTAACTGGCAATGACCTCATGCGGCAGTTCTTTCTTCTTGAAGTGGCGCAACATGGCGTTGATGGAGTTGGCCAGGTCCTCGCGGGAGTCAACCAGAGTGCCATCCAGATCAAAGATCAGCAGTTTGGCAGTATGGCCGGGAATGGCGCGATTTTTTCGAATCATCCGCTTTCAGTATATCCCGGCAAACACCTTAGGCATTAAAATGGAAAGTACACCTTGAGCAAGCCCAACCGCCTACCTGGATTTGAGAATACGTTAGAGGAGACCCATGGCCATAACCAAAATTGATTCCAAAAAGAATGCCTCAGCAGTGGCAGAGATGCCGGCAAAAACCGAGAAGACCTATGAAGGGCTGAGCCGCCAGCAGTTGGTGGAGATCTACCGCCTGATGTATCTTTCGCGCAAACTTGATGATCGCGAAATCCTGCTCAAGCGCCAGCAGAAGATTTTCTTCCAGATTTCCGGCGCTGGACATGAAGCTTTGACCGTGGCAGCGGCATTGAATCTCAAAGCGGGATATGACTGGTTTTATCCGTACTATCGTGATCGCGCTCTCTGTCTGGCCCTGGGCATGTCTCCGTATGAGCAATTGTTGGAAGCTGTGGGCGCCGCTGATGATCCAAATTCCGGCGGCCGCCAGATGCCTTCTCACTGGGGCCACAAAAAGCTCAACATCGTAACCCAATCATCGCCAACGGGCACGCAGTTTTTACAGGCGGTTGGCTGTGCGGAAGCTGGCCGCTATTTCAGCAAACATCCTGAAGCCGCGGAAAAGCATTACGGTGATTACCGCCAATTTAAAGACGTTCAATTTCATGGCGACGAAGTTGTTTATTGCTCGGCCGGCGATGGCACCACCAGTGAAGGCGAATTCTGGGAGGCCATGAATTCAGCCAGCAACCTGAAATTGCCAGTGCTTTTTCTAATTGAAGATAACGGCTATGCGATTTCTGTTCCGGTGGAAGTGCAGACTGCCGGTGGAAGTGTTTCAAAGCTGGTCAGCAATTTTCCTAATCTTCTGCTGGAAGAGTGTGACGGCACGGACCCCATTGCTTCTTATGCCGCCTGTAAGCGTGCTGTGGACCACATCCGCGCAGGCAAAGGACCGGCACTGGTCCATGGTCATGTGATTCGTCCGTATTCGCATTCGCTTTCAGATGATGAAAAACTTTATCGTCCGGACTCAGAACGCGAGAAAGATGCAAAGCGCGATCCGGTCACGCGCATGCAGATGCTGCTGGTCAGAGAAAATATTCTGGATGAAGCCGGCATCAACAAGCTGGAAAAATCCGTGGAGCAGGAAGTGGAAGCCGCTGCCGACCAGGCACTGAAAGCAGTTTTCCAACGATAGATTCCATCTACACGCACGTTTATTCTGAGGGCCTTGATCCGCGCAAATTAGGCAGTGAGCCACAATCGCAAGGCGCTGATAAAACCATGGCGGACCTGATTAACGCCTGCCTGAAAGACGAGATGCGCCGTGATGATCGAATCGTGGTCTTTGGCGAAGATGTGGCCGACTGCAGCCGCGAGGAATATCTCAAGGAAAAACAGATCAAAGGTAAGGGAGGCGTTTTTAAGCTGACCTCCGGCCTGCAAATGGAATTTGGCGGAGATCGCGTTTTTAACTCGCCGCTGGCGGAAGCCAATATTCTTGGCCGCGCTGTGGGTATGGCCACACGTGGATTAAAGCCAGTGGTGGAGATTCAGTTCTTTGATTACATCTGGCCTGCGTACCACCAGATTCGCAATGAACTATCGGTGATTCGCTGGCGCTCAAACGGAAACTTCTCCTGCCCGGCGGTGGTGCGCGTAGCCATTGGCGGGTACCTGACCGGAGGCGCTGTTTACCATTCGCAATGCGGCGAAAGTTTGTTTACGCACATTCCCGGACTGCGCGTCTGTTTCCCTTCAAACGCTCTGGATGCCAACGGACTGCTGCGCACGGCGATTCGTTGCGACGATCCAGTCATGTTCCTGGAGCACAAGCGGCTTTACCGTGAAACTTTCGGGCGCGCCCCTTATCCGGGTGACGATTACATGATTCCCTTCGGGAAGGCCAAGATCATAAAAGAGGGAAGCGATCTTACTGTGATCACGTATGGCGCAACAGTTCCGCGCGCGTTACAAGCGGCGCAGAAAATTGAACGGGAAAAGAATGTCAGCGTCGAGTTAATCGATCTGCGGACGCTCAACCCTTATGACTGGGAGGCGATTGCCACGTCTGTCCGCAAGACGAGCCGCGTGATGGTGGTGCATGAAGACACTTTGAGCTGGGGCTATGGCGCGGAGATTGCAGCACGCATTGCCGATGAGCTGTTTGAAGACCTGGATGCTCCGGTAAAACGTGTTGCGGCTACGGACACTTTTGTCGCATATCAGCCGCTGCTGGAAGATGTGATCCTGCCCCAGGCAGAAGACCTGTACAAAGCCATGGTAAACCTGGCGAACTTTTAACTCTCAGCAAACGCTGGTTGCATACGGAATGAATCTATTCTGGAGCAGACCGGCGTTATGCTTTTGTCCTGGCTTATCTCTTCATTGCTGCGCATTCAGCAATGGTTGAACGCTCGCTGCTTTGAGCATCCCCGTACAGTGGCAACGAAGATGAACTTAGCGGATTACATTCCGTCATAGTTCGGGCCGCCACCGCCTTCAGGTGGAACCCAGGTGATGATTTCGTAGGGATCCATGATGTCACAGGTTTTGCAATGCACGCAGTTGGAAGGATTCAGATGGATTGTTTTGCCCTTCGGGGCAGACGGATCTTCTTCCATCTCATAAACGTTGGCAGGGCAGAAATTCTGGCAGGGATTGCCATACTCCACCACGCACCGCGTGTTGCAGATGTTGGTGTCATGGATGATGAGGTGGGAAGGCTGGTCTTCTTCATGCCGTGTGCCGGAGTGATAAAGATCGGTCAGCTTGTCAAAGGTGAGTTTGCCGTCGCCCTTGGCTTTACCCAGCAGGTGAGCGCGCTTGCCGCCATCGGCAGGAAGCTGGTCGAGATGTTTCATCCGCGTGTGTCCGGCATGGGAAGGATAGACTTCGTGCAGACCGCGTCCGCCGGTGATCTGTTGAATCGCTGTATGGAACAGACCGGAAACCAGTCCATTTTCAAAGCCCTGATGGAAGTTGCGGACCTCCCATAGCTCATCCTTGATCCAGCTTGAATCAACATTTTCCGGATATTTATGCAGGCGGTCTGCGCTGAAATTGTTTTCCAGCAACGCGTCAAAAGCAGTTTCCGCCGCCAGCATGCCGCTCTTGATGGCCAGATGAATACCTTTGAGCCGCTGTGAATTCAGGAAGCCGGCAGAGTCGCCCACAATCATCCAGCCATTGCCGGCAAGTGGTGGAATGGAATGCCAGCCGCCATAAGGGAACGTTTTTGCGCCATAGCGAATCATCTTGCCGCCGCGCAGCAGGCCCGCAATGAGCGGGTGTGATTTAAAATCCTGCAACACGCGTTGCGGATCAATGCGCGGGTCTTGATAGTCAAGGCTGGTTACATACCCCAGCGAGACAATGTTGTCTTTGGAGCCATAAATCCAACCGCCGCCATATTCTTTTGTGGTGAGCGGCCAGCCCATGGTGTAAATGACCTGGCCTTTTTTGATTGCGCCGGAAGGCACTTCCCACAGCTCTTTTACGCCAATGCCATACACTTGCGGATTGCGGTCTTTTTGCAGGTTATACCTGAGGACAAGCTGTTTGGTGAGCGACCCACGCGGACCTTCCGCCAGCACCGTGATCTTCGATTTCAGATCGTAGCCGGGCTCAAAATTGGATTTCGGCTGGTTCTGCTTATCAACTCCTTTATCGTCTGTGCGAACGCCAATCACCTGCTCGCCTTCTACAAGAAGCTCTGATCCAGCGAAGCCGGTGAAGACGGTGATTCCAGCCTGCTCAACTTTTTCTCCCAGCCATTTCACAAAGCGATTAATGGAGATGACATAGTTGCCATGGTCCTGCAGTGGTGGCGGCGTCAATGGCAGGCGGAACTCGCCTTTTTCCGTGAGAAAGAAAACGTCTTCATGCGTGACTTCAGCATCCAGCGGCGCTTCTGCGCGCCAGCCGGGAAGCAGTTCATCCATGGAGCGAGGATCAAGCAGCGCGCCGGAAAGCGAGTGCTGGCCCATCTCCCGGGCTTTTTCCAGGACGTAAATATTCTCTTTGCTCAGCGGCGCATCAGGATTGCGGCGGTTATGGCGATCAATTAATTGCGAAAGACGCAGAGCGCAGGCCAGCCCAGCCGGACCGCCGCCAACAATGGTGACGTCAGCGTCCATCTGCGGACGTTCAATATTTTCAAGAGGTTTGCGGAAAGTAATCATAGCAATTAGCAGCTAGCAATTGGCAATTAGCAAAACTAACTCTTACCGCGGATGAACGCAGACGCGGATATTCCTCAGGTATCGCCCACATTGCTCGGAGCTGCTTTAGCTGGGCTAATTGCTAATGGCTAATTACTAAATACTTGTTTTTTATCCCTTTGCCTTCTTTACTTCTTCGGTCAATGCGGGAACAATATCAAACAAGTTCCCCACCACGCCGAAATCGGCAATTTCAAAGATCGGCGCTTCAGAATCCTTATTAATTGCAATAATGCTGCGCGAGCCTTTCATGCCCACAATGTGCTGAATCGCCCCACTAATGCCGACAGCCAAATAGAGCTTAGGTGAAACCGTTTGCCCGGAACTGCCGATCTGCCGATCCATGGGGAGCCAGCCGGAGTCGCATATCGGGCGTGATGCGGCGATCTCGCCACCCAGAGCATCGGCTAG
>DASRCD010000684.1:0-5618 GCA_035653315.1 Candidatus Angelobacter sp. | reverse complement strand
TCCATGGAGAGCTTGAGCGTGACCTGTCCATCAGGATGAACGCGTGGTGTAATTTCCATTTTCACGCCGACGTCTGTGTACGTAAATTGCGTGTTTACACCCACAGCGCCTACTGCAGTTCCAACGCCTAGCGGAGTACCAAATGAACCTGTCGCAATCGGAATCTTATCTGCTACGGTAAGGGTGGCTTTTTCATTGTCCGTGGCCCGGATGCGCGGGTTCTGCATGATCTTGGTATCCGCATCAGAGAACAAGGCCACTGCTTTAAGGGAGTCAATCGACACCGCGTAATTCGTGGAATTCAGATGTTGCAGATCATTGAAGTTCAGGGTTGAGCCGGTACTCGTAGTCGTGGTGTTGGTTCCTGTTGAAGATGTCGTGGTAGTCCCTTGCAAGGCCACGGTGGCATTTTGCGGTGGCGTAATACCCAGATTACGCAGCTTGTCGCGATTGACCTGTGCCACTACTACATCCACAATCACTTCCGGCTTTGATTTATCAATGTCATCAATCATCTTGGAAGCCAGTGCCAGCTGGTCCGGAGTGCCTTTGATCACAATGGCGTTTTGCGAAGGAATCTGCTGAATGCGCTGCACTTCAAGCACGGTGCGGATGGCGTTAACAATGTCCTGCAGATCTGTTGGGGTGGAGACGTTGCCCAGATAAAAAGTCTTGACTACGTTCTGCTCCAGTTCGCGGCGCTTGGCCTGCGTATCCTGGGCGACAAAAATTGTGTTGGGCGTAACCGGTCTCCAGAAAGTCCGCGACTCCAGGGCCACGATGTCGAGCGCTTCCTGCAGATTTACCTTTTGCAGCTTGATGGTCAAACGGCGTGATGTGTAATCCGGATCAAAAAGAACGTTGACGTTAGCCAGTTTGCCGATGGTTTCATACAGCACCTTGGAATCGTCCGTCATTTCCAGTGCGCTTAGCGGCACATCGGGTAATTGCGCAAGCGCAACAGGAGAGCTGGCAGATTCAAGGCGCTTGCGGAGCGGATCATCTTCATCCACTCTGGGAGGAGAGTTTAAAGCTTCGCCTCCACCCTTCCCTGCCTTCTGCATCATGACCTGAGTCCGGCGAATTTCCTGCGCCGCCAGATCATTGCTGGGATCGACTTCCACCGCCTGCTGGAACAAGGTAAGCGCATCCTGAAGATTTCCCTGGTCGCGTAGCTTCTGGCCCCGTTTAACTTTGCTGGCCCCGGCAAGCATGCGAGTACGCTCATAAGACACGCGATACTTCAGCTCTACCGGTTTCTGCTGATAAGCAGCTTTATAAAAGTCATAAGCTGCTTCATAGTCCTGATGGGCTTCCGCCTTCACGCCTTTTTGATACAGGGATTTGGCCGAATCCGCGGCAGACAAAAATGCCGTAAAAATAAATAAAACCGCGAGGGTTGCTGCAACCTTCCTCATACGCTCCTGTACTCCTAGGCTCTGCCTAAGTCTATTTTTTTCAGGGAAATAGTTGGGGGCCACTAACCCGTTCGTTATACCCGGAACCAGACTTTACGGAAGCCAGATTATACACCCAATCCGGTGCATTCCTAGAACGACTTTAGTAACCAATTTTGCGCTGTGTTAGCATAAAAAGTTTGCCGCCAGTGGCAAATCCCGCTTATGGCACGCCAAACCGTCCATCAAACCGAACCCAATAAGCCAAAAAATGCCAAGCGTGATCCTGTGGCTTCCGGCGAGCGGGACGCCTCTGTGAATCGGGCCGCCAGCCATAACTATTTCCTTGAAGATAAATTAGAAGCGGGCATTGTTTTGACCGGCTCTGAGGTCAAGTCCGTTCGCGCGGGCCGAGCCAATCTGAAAGACGGTTACGCTTTGTTAAAAGATGGAGAATTGTGGCTGCTCAATGCCCATATTGGGGCCTATGAAAACGCCGGCTATGCGGCGCATTCTCCGGTACGCACCCGTAAACTATTGGTGCACGCTGAAGAACTTCGGAAATTACACGGCAAGACCCAGCAGCGTGGCTACACTTTGGTTCCTACGCGGATGTATTTTAAAAATGGCAAGATCAAATGTGAAATCGCCCTGGCCAAGGGCAAACAAAGCTGGGACAAACGTGAAACCGAGCGCCGTCGCACCGCAGACAAGGAAGCGCGCGAGGCCATAGCCCGCTCGAAAAGGGATAATCGAAAGCATTTATTTTAGAAGGAGTAGAAAGAAGCCATTTTATGGATATACGCCTGATTGCAGCCAACTTTGCAGAAATCGACACAGAATGCCTTGTCACCATTGCCCTTGATCACGCGGCGAAAGAACAGGGTAATAAACAAAAGAGCGACCCCAGGCTTGCCGCAAAGGACCAGAATCTTGAGAAAGCAATTGCCGATCTGGTCTCAAGCGGAGAATTGACCGGCAAAGCTTTTGAAACCGTGTTGCTGCATCGCCCACAGGGATTTAAGGCAAAAAGGCTGCTGATTGTTGGCGCGGGCAAGGCAAAAAGCTTTAGCCATGTGGAAGCACGCAAAGCGGCCGGCACGGCTATCCGCTTTCTTAAAGGCAGGATGATCAAGAGCTGCGCTTTCCTCATTCCAGAACTTTCCACTGGCGCTGAAGACGCAGTTCGTTCCCTGGTTGAGGGCATTGTGGTCGCGGACTTTGATCCGGACACCTACCGCAGTGATCGCAAAGATCTCAGCATGAAAGATGTTTCCATTGTCGCCGCTGCTGGAGCGGACCAGGGCAAATTGCAAAAAGCTCTGGATCAGGGACGCATTATTGGGGAATCGCAGAACTTTACCCGTGAACTGGTGAATGAGCCCGGCAATCGTCTTACCCCGACCATGCTGGCTGATCGGGCAAAGAAGATGTGCGAGAGTGTTGGCCTGAAATGCGAAACCTACGGCGCTGACAAGATCAAAGAGCTGAAAATGGGCGCATTCTGGAGCGTTGCCCAGGGCTCAGATGAAGAGCCCCGCTTGATTGTGATTCGATACGAACCGCAGGGTGCACCGGAAAAGCCTGTGCTTGGGCTGGTGGGTAAAGGCATTACGTTTGATACGGGCGGGATTTCCATTAAGCCTGCCGACGGCATGGAAAAGATGAAGTATGACATGGCCGGCGGCGCAGCCATGATCGGCGCAATGCGGGCGATTGCCCAACTTAAGCCAAACGTGAAAGTAATCAGCATTGTGTGCGCCACGGAAAACATGCCGAGCGGCAAAGCGCAAAAACCCGGTGACGTGCAGATTGCCATGTCCGGCAAATCCATTGAAATTATCAATACAGATGCGGAAGGCCGTTTGGTGCTTGCTGATGGCTTGTATTATGCGCGACAACTGGGCTGCACGCACCTCATTGATGCGGCAACGCTCACCGGCGCGTGTGTGGTGGCGCTTGGCCATGCTAACGCTGGAGTGTTTTCCAATGATGAAGACGTTTATCAGCACTTTACCCGCGCGCTGCTGCGGTCAGGAGAAAAGTTCTGGCGCTTGCCGCTTGATCAGGAATATCTGGATCAGATCCGCTCCAATATTGCCGACATTATGAATACAGGAGGCCGATGGGGCGGCGCCAGCACCGCTGCGGTCTTCTTGAAAGAGTTCGCAGAAGATACGCCATGGATTCACCTGGACATTGCTGGAACAGCGTGGATTGACGATAACAGAAGCTGGATTGCCAAAGGACCGTCAGGTATTGCTGTGCGGAGCCTGGTGGAGTTTGTGCGGAGCTTTGAAAATAACGGCAATAAAAATTAACCAGCAGCAGCACGCAAGTTGTGCAATAAAGCTGCTCAGGATTAAACTTCTCACCATGAAAAGAACCGTTGCTGTGATCATCGCTTCTTTGCTCTGTCTCTCTACGGGCTTTGCCCAGGACTGGGCCAAACAGAAACTGGAAAAATCTTCCCGGCATGGAGAGTGGGTACAGATCAAGCATGACAATCGCACTGTGCAGGCTTTTGTGGTTTATCCAGAAACCAAAAAGAAAGCCCCCGTGATTATTGTGATCCATGAGATTTTTGGCATGACGGACTGGGTGCAGACCGTGGCTGACCAGCTAGCTGCGGACGGCTACATTGCCATTGCGCCTGACCTGCTTTCCGGCATGGGCCCCAATGGCGGCCGCAGTGATAGCTTCCAGGGCGGATCAGCGCGAGAAGCCGTTTCCAAACTCGATCCTAACCAGGTTACGGCGGACTTGAATGCCGTAGCGGATTACGCCAAGAAAATCCCCGCCGCAAATGGCAAGCTCGCAGTAACCGGATTCTGCTGGGGTGGTGGACAATCATTCCGCTTCGCTACAAACCGGAAAGACCTGAGCGCGGCCTATGTCTTCTATGGACCTCCGCCATCGGATTTCTCTGCCATTACCGCCCCGGTCTATGGCTTCTATGCCGGTGAAGATGCTCGTATAGATGCCACTATCCCAGACACGGAAAAGGGCATGAAGGCCGCTGGCAAAACGTATGAGCCGGTAACCTATGAAGGCGCAGGTCATGGATTTATGCGCGCCGGAGAAGACCCTGCCAATGATGCCGCAGCCAGCAATACGGCTGACGATCCGGATACCAAGAAAAAGCATGATATGGCCGTGGCAAACAAAAAAGCCCGCACTGAGGCATGGCAGCGCTGGCAGGAACTACTGAAAAAACTATAGACTTGTTCTCAATTTCTTGAAGGGCGCCATTCTTGGCGCCCTTTTTATGGTTTAAAAATGCCGCAGATGGCTGCATCCGGATGTGACTTTTGCAATTTTTCTTCGTCTAATCAGGGAACCAGCAGGCCGGTCACGGCGTATAAGGCAGCTAAGGGCAGTTCTGTCCAAACCTGCCAGGAGGGGGATTATGCATTCAAAAGATATGCGTATTGCTGGGTTCATCCTTGTTGTGATCGGTGTTCTGGCTTTGGCGGCCCCACGACTGAAAAGCTTAGCACCCAATAATGAATCAAGTGAGAAGTTCCAGCGCAGCTTTAACGTTGCTTCTGGCGCTACACTGAACGTGGATAATTACAAAGGCACAATACACGTCACCGGCTCAGATACCAGCCAAATCACCGTGGATGTAACCAAGAAGTTTGAGGGCAGCGAAGCAGATCGCAAATGGTGGATGGAAAACGTTCAGGTAAACTTCCATAATGACGATCATCACGTCTCTGTTGAAGTGAAATATCCTAACCGTGATTGTGTATTCTGCTTTCAATTTCGTGACTTTTCCGATGAAGTCGATCTGGAGATTCACGCTCCCAAACAAATGAATGTGAAATTAGAAAGTTACAAGCCCGATATCCAGATTTCTTCCATTCAGGGCGATATCAAAATCCAAAGCTATAAATCTCCTATCACTCTGGACTCGACTACCGGAGCGGTGAGCATCGATACATACAAAGATGAGATCAAACTGCGCAACGTGAACGTGCATGGACCGCTGGAAGTTAAGTCTTACAAGGCTGATGTGGAAATTGAGGCAAGAAGCCTGGGCGTTAACGTGACCATTGAGAGCGGGAAAGGTTCCACTGTGTTGCGCGTACCGCAGAATACCGGGCTGGATGTGGATTTTGAAGGTGGACGTCGCTCCACTTTTCATTCTGATTTTGCCATCGCCGCAAAAACAGGCAGCATAAACAGTGAGAGCAGCGTCCGCGGCACCATCAATCA